>NZ_JAAGPQ010000009.1:0-140692 GCF_017104985.1 Paraburkholderia sp. Ac-20342
TTTCCGCGATGTTGTCGATGGTCTTCTGGAAGTCGTCCCACACGGAGACCGTGCAGTTCACGGCGGTGACGCCGCCCTTGCGCATGTCTTCGAACACCGAGCGTTCGAATTTCGAAATGTTCAGACCGTCGATGATGATGCTGTTGTCGTGCAGTGTGCTCTGCGTGCTCATGACCCGCTCCAGGACTATCGCATGAATTTGAAAGTATTCAATGCAGTAAATGAAAGATACGCACGGAACGATTGTTTCCGGCGCGATCATTTCGATCCGGCTTTCCACCGGTCGACCTGCACGAAACCGACGGCTCTATTCTTGTCGTTCGAATAAACGCCCATTGTCGGAATTCAGACGCGTTCTTTGCCTTTTCCGCCATTCGCGTCCGTTTTTCACAAGTGTTCGGCCCGCGTTAATTCAAGCCGCATCGCGCCGCCGTTCTTTCCCGTGGAAGTCGTTCTTTTTGTTCAGATGACTCAGGGTTTTGCCGCATGGCACACTTGCCCTGCCAGATCCCAGAATTGCGGCAGCCGTAGCCAGCCATCCCCCGGCCAGCAGGCGATTGACCCAGATTGACCACAAAGGAATAGTCCCCATGTTGCCGGATCGCACGGCGTCGTTAGCGCACTTCGCGTTCATGCCGCTGCCCGACTTCACCATGATCGCGTTCACCAACGCGATCGAAGTCCTTCGCATGGCGAACTACCTCAGTGGCCAGCCGCTTTACAGGTGGTCGGTCATCAGTCCGGACGGCGGCCTCGTGACGGCCAGCAACGGTCTTGCCATCGATACCGGCCCGGCCGAATGCGCGGGGCAGCCCGACATCGTGTTCGTGTGCGGCGGTATCGACGTGCAGCGCGCCACCACGCCCGCCCATCTCGCCGCCTTGCGCCGCTTCGCGCGCATGGGCATCGTGCTGGGCAGCCTGTGCACGGGCACCTACGCGCTCGCGAAAGCCGGGCTGCTGGCCGGCTACGCCTGCGCGATCCACTGGGAAAACATGTCGGCGCTGAAGGAAGAGTTTCCGTCTACGCGCTTTCTCAAGGAACTGTTCGTCATCGACCGCGACCGCGTCACCTGCACCGGCGGCGTCGCGCCGCTCGACATGATGCTGCACCTGATCGCGGCGCGCGTCGGCATTGCCCGCATCACGCAGATCGCCGAGCAATTCGTCATCGAGCATGTGCGCGACACGTCCGCCCAGCAGCGCATGCCGCTCGTCGCGCGGCTCGGCTCCGCCAACAAGTCGCTCTTCGAAGTCATCTCGCTGATGGAGAACAACATCGAAGAGCCGCTTTCGCGCGAAGAACTCGCGCGTCTCGCGAACCTGTCGCAGCGGCAATTGCAGCGGATCTTTCACGAGCATCTCGGCATGACGCCCACGCACTACTATCTGACGCTGCGCCTGCGCCGTGCGCGCGAACTGCTGCTGCAAACCGACATGTCGATCATGCAGATCACGATGGCGTGCGGCTTCCAGTCGGCCTGCCACTTCAGCAAGAGCTACCGCGACGCCTTCGGCAGCGCGCCGACCGGCGAGCGCCGCAAGCGCATTGCACCGCTTTCGGGCATGGGCACGCCGGCGGCACCTCTCGCAATAGCACCGGTGCACGCCTAGACGCACGCATAAACATAGCAGGCGCGATAAAAAGCGCCTCGGCTATTCCGGCGTTCCGGCTTTATCACGCCCAACAGCAAAACGGGCCGCCAGAAAAACTGGCGGCCCGTTTCGCATGCTCGCGCGGTTCAACGACGCTCGACTACGCCGCCAGCAAACCGTGCGGATCGATGACGAACTTGCGCGGCGCGCCGCCATCGAACTTCTTGTAGCCTTCCGGCGCTTCGTCGAGAGAAATCACCGAGACGTTGACGATCTTCGCAATCGGCAGGCGGTCGAACAGGATCGCCTGCATCAGGTTGCGGTTGTAGCGGAGCACCGGCGTTTGCCCCGTATGGAACGAATGCGACTTCGCCCAGCCGAGGCCGAAGCGGATGCTCAGGCTGCCGTGCTGCGCGGCCACGTCGCTGGCGCCGGGGTCGTCGGTGACGTAAAGACCCGGAATGCCGATCATGCCGGCCGGGCGCGTGATTTCCATCAGCGAATTCAGCACCGTGGCGGGCGCTTCCTCGGCATGGCCGGCCGCGCCATGGCCGTGCGCCTCGAAGCCCACGCAATCCACCGCGCAATCGATTTCCGGCTTGCCGAGAATCTGCTCGATCTGCTCGCCAAGCGAGGCGTCCTTCGACAGATCGACCACCTCGAAGCCCATCGCCTTCGCATGCGCGAGCCGTTCCGCATTCATATCGCCGACGATCGTGCAGGCCGCACCGAGCAGGCGCGCCGACGCCGCGGCCGCCATCCCGACCGGCCCCGCCCCCGCGATATAGACGGTCGATCCCGGCTTCACGCCCGCCGTTACCGCGCCGTGGTAGCCGGTCGGCAGAATGTCCGAGAGGCAGGTGAGATCGCGCATCTTCGCCATCGCCTGGTCGCGGTCGGGGAATTTCAGCAGATTGAAGTCGGCGTACGGCACGAGCACGTATTCCGCCTGCCCGCCGATCCAGCCGCCCATATCGACATAACCATAGGCGCCGCCTGCGCGCGACGGATTCACGGTCAGGCACACGCCCGTGTGCTGTTCGCGGCACATCGCGCAGCGCCCGCATGCCACGTTGAACGGCACGGAAACGAGGTCGCCGATTTTCAGCGTCTCGACGTCCTTGCCGACCTCGACCACTTCGCCGGTGATTTCGTGGCCGAGCACGAGGCCGACCGGCGCGGTCGTGCGCCCGCGCACCATATGCTGATCCGAGCCGCAGATGTTGGTGCTGACCACCTTGAGAATGACACCGTGACCGATCGAGCGCCCGCTCGGATCGACCATCTTCGGATACGCGATGTTCTGCACTTCGACCTTGCCCGGCCCCTGATACACGACGCCTCGATTACCGCTCATCTCGCTGTCTCCTGTTCGATGCTGTACATGGGAACGCGTTGCCTCATGCCAAGCGCGCAACGCAACGACGTTTCGAGCGTAGCGTGCCGCCCGTACCCGGCGATGTGCAAAAAGCGACGCGCACTTGAACGGCGCCGCCATCCCGCGACACGCTCCGTCATGAGGCCGCGCTCAGAACAGATGCCGCAGGCCGATGCGCACGTCGGCCTGCGTGGTGGTCGACGCAGGCGTGAAGCCATAGCCGATCACCGCGTCCACGCCCTGCGAAGCCCTGAGCCAGTCGCCCGACAGATAAACGTCCGTGCGCTTCGACAGCAGGTAATGCATGCCCGCCGAAAGCTGGTTCCAGTGGTGGCCGTCGAAGTGCGTGTACTGGTAGCCGCCCGTCATACTGAACGAAGGCGTCATCTGCCAGTTGGCGCCGCCTTCGCCTACCTGCATGTGCCGGCTCTCGCCGAATGCGGTGATCTGCGTGTACGTGAAAGCGCCCATCAGCGTGACGTTGCCGATCGCATAGCTCGCGCCCGCGCCGAAGGTGGCCTGCTTGTCCACCGGAAACGGCGTGTCCGCATAGAGCGACGTTACCGTGCCCGTAGCCGGATCGACGCTGACGGTCGGCCGGCCGAAGAAGGTCCGCACGCCGATCATCGCGTAGGGGTCGAAGCCGTAGATGCCCGACGGGTTATTGAACTGCGTGTACGCGGTACCCATCGCGAACGGGCCGTGCTGATACTGCGCGCCGACGCTCCACGCGCTGCCGTTATGGAAGTCGCCCGCCTTGTTGCTGAACGAGTACATGCCGCCGAACTGGAATCCGCCGAACGTGTTCGACATGAACTTCACCGAGTTCTGCAAATGGTCGCCATTCATGCGGTCGAAGTCGCCCTGGTTGATCGCGTAGCCGCTCGCCCACGCCGAGGCGTTGTAGAGATAGACGAACTCCTGCGTCATGTCGGGCTGATTGCCGAGCGTGAGCGTGCCCCAATCGTTTTGCAATCCGACATACGCCGCGCGGCCGAACAGCGAGCCGCCGTTGGCGATCTGTCCGTTGCCGAGATGGAAGCCGCTCTCCAGTTCGAACACGGCCTTCATGCCGCCGCCGAGATCCTCGGTGCCCTTGAGACCCCAGCGGTTCGCCTGAGCAATGCCGTCGTCGAATTTCACCTGGTGCGAGCCGCCCGCATTGCTCACGTAGGTCACGCCGGCGTCGATGATCCCGTACAAGGTGACGCTGCTCTGCGCATAACTCGCGTTCGGGACGGCGGCTAATGCCAGCGCCATACCGGTCAGTGCCACCGCGTTTCCTGTTTTTCTCATGGTGTCGTCTCTCTCCTGTCTCGCGATACGGTTGTCGGGCCGCGCCAGGCCGGCATGAAAAACAGCCCTGAAAAACGGCCATAAAGTCCGGCGCGGACGAACAGAACGTACAAGTCCAAATCTCGGCCGACTTGCGCGGACACGACATCCACTGGTGCAGGAACGACACCCGGCAACGCGAAAACCCCTGCAAAACAGGCACAAAACGTTATGCGGCGGGCTTTCCTGGCACTTCGACAGCGCGATCATCGGCAATCCGACATCGACTTTATAAAATCCGCCGATCCCGCCTTTATTGCGTTTTTATTGATTGAACAATCAATAAAAAAAACCTAGAGTGAGAACCTTCCAGGAGTGTCCCGAACCATCATGCCCAAGATCGGAATGCGCGACATACGTCGCGCGCAACTCATCGACGCCACCTTGCAATCGATCGACCAGTCGGGTCTTTCAGGCACGACGCTCGCGAGCGTGGCGCAGCACGCGAACATTTCCACCGGCATCGTGAGCCACTACTTCGGCGGCAAGGATGGCCTGCTCGAAGCCACCATGCGCCATGTGCTGCACGACCTGTGGGAAGCGACGATGCGCCGGCGCCAGGCCGCGAAAGACGAGCCGCGCGCGCGGCTGCGCGCGATCGTCGCCGCCAATTTCGACGTCTCGCAGGTGAACTCGCCCGTCATGAAGACATGGCTCGCGTTCTGGGCCGAGAGCATGCATCAGCCTGCGCTGCGCCGGCTGCAACGCATCAACACGCGGCGGCTTCACTCGAACCTGTGCGCGGAATTCGAGCGGGTCTTGCCGAACACGGCGGCCCGCCGTGCCGCGAGCGGCCTCGCCGCGCTGATCGACGGCCTCTGGCTGCGCGGCGCGCTGACGGGCGAGCCGTTCGACACGAAGACCGCGCTGCGCATCGCCAACGACTACATCGACCTGCTGCTCGACGCGCGCGCCAAGGCGCGCCCGGGCAAGTCATCCAGATAACCCGTCCCGGAGCCACTTCGATGCCCTCTTCGACGCCTCTTTTCCCCGTGCAACGCCTTTTTATCGACGGTGCCTATACAGACGCCACCGGTGGCGAAACGTTCGACACCTTCAACCCCGCCACCGGCGAGAAGCTCGCCACGGTGCAACACGCGAGCGCGGCCGATATCGACCGCGCCGTGCAATCGGCGCGCACCGGTCAGCGCGCCTGGGCCGCACTGACGGCCATGCAGCGTTCGCGCGTGCTGCGCCGCGCGGTCGAGTTGCTACGCGAGCGCAACGACGCACTCGCGGACCTCGAAACCCTCGACACGGGCAAGCCCATCGCCGAAACGCGCGCCGTCGACATCGTCACGGGCGCCGACGTGATCGAGTATTACGCAGGCCTCGCCCCCGCGCTCGAAGGCCAGCAGATTCCGCTGCGCGAGACCTCGTTCGTCTACACGCGGCGCGAGCCGCTGGGCGTCACGGCCGGCATCGGTGCATGGAACTATCCGATCCAGATCGCCTGCTGGAAATCGGCGCCCGCGCTCGCCGCCGGCAACGCGATGATCTTCAAGCCGAGCGAGGTCACGCCGCTGTCGGCGACGAAACTCGCGGAGATCTATATCGAGGCGGGCGTGCCGCCGGGCGTCTTCAACGTGGTTCACGGCGACGGGCGCGTGGGCGCGATGCTTGCCATACATTCGGGCATCGAGAAAATTTCGTTTACGGGCGGCGTCGAAACCGGCAAGAAGGTCATGGCGACAGCGGGCGGCTCCACGCTCAAGGAAGTCACGATGGAGCTAGGCGGCAAATCGCCGCTTATCGTCTTCGAAGACGCCGACCTCGATCGCGCCGCCGATATCGCCGTGACGGCCAATTTCTTCAGCTCGGGCCAGGTGTGCACCAACGGCACGCGCGTCTTCGTGCATCAAGCCGTGATCGCCGAGTTCGAAGCGCGCGTGCTCGAACGCGTGCAGCGCATTCGCGTCGGCAATCCCGCCGATCCCGCCACCAACTTCGGGCCGCTCGCGAGCGCCGCGCAACTCGACAAGGTGCTCGGCTATATCGAGGGCGGCAAGCGCGCGGGCGCGCGGCTGCTCGCGGGCGGCGCACGCCTCACGCAAGGCGATTTCGCGCGCGGTCAATACGTGCAGCCCACCGTGTTTTCTGGTTGCCGCGACGACATGCGGATCGTCCAGGAAGAAATCTTCGGCCCGGTGATGAGCATTCTCACGTTCGCGAGCGAAGCCGAAGTGATCGCGCGCGCCAACGAAACGCTTTACGGCCTCGCCGCCGGCGTCGTGACCGACAACCTCGCGCGCGCGCATCGCGTGATCCATCGGCTCGAAGCGGGCATCTGCTGGATCAACACATGGGGCGAGTCGCCGGCCGAAATGCCCGTGGGCGGCTACAAGCAATCCGGCGTGGGCCGCGAAAACGGCATCACGACACTCGAGCACTACACGCGCATCAAATCGGTCCAGGTGGAACTGGGACCGTATCAGCCCGTTTTCTGAGGGAGTCCCGCATGGCCGCGCAAGAGTACGACTACATCATCATCGGTGCGGGATCGGCGGGCAACGTGCTCGCCACCCGCCTCACCGAGGATAGCGACATCAAGGTGCTGCTGCTCGAAGCCGGCGGCCCCGACTACCGCTTCGATTTCCGCACGCAAATGCCGGCGGCGCTCGCCTACCCGCTGCAGGGCCGCCGCTACAACTGGGCTTACGAAACCGAGCCCGAGCCGCATATGAACCACCGGCGCATGGAGTGCGGGCGCGGCAAGGGGCTCGGCGGGTCGTCGCTCATCAACGGCATGTGCTACATCCGCGGCAATGCGCTCGACTACGACGGCTGGGCCGAACGCAAGGGGCTGGAGCACTGGAGCTATCTGGACTGCCTGCCCTATTTCCGCAAGGCCGAAACGCGCGACGTCGGCGCGAACGACTATCACGGCGGCAACGGCCCCGTGCATGTGACGACGAGCAAGCCCGGCGTCAATCCGCTCTTCGAGGCGATGATCGAGGCCGGTGTGCAGGCCGGCTATCCGCGCACCGACGATCTGAACGGCTATCGCCAGGAAGGCTTCGGCCCGATGGATCGCACCGTCACGGCAAAGGGCCGGCGCGCGAGCACCGCGCGCGGCTACCTGGACCAGGCGAGACAACGGCCGAACCTCGAGATCGTCACGCATGCGGTTACCGATCGCATTCTGTTCGATGGCAAGCGCGCCTGCGGCGTCGTCTTTCTCGACGGCGCCACGCGCATCACCCGCCATGCGCGCCGCGAAGTGCTGCTGTGCGCGGGCGCGATCGCTTCGCCGCAGATCCTGCAACGCTCGGGGGTGGGCCCCGGCGCGTGGCTGCGCGAACTCGACATTCCTGTCGTGCTCGATCTGCCCGGGGTCGGGCAGAATCTTCAGGATCACCTGGAAATGTATATGCAGTACGAGTGCCGGGAGCCCGTCTCGCTCTATCCGGCGCTGCTGATGCGCAATCAGCCGGCTATCGGTCTCGAATGGATGCTGCGCGGCACCGGCATCGGCGCGAGCAATCACTTCGAGGCGGGCGGCTTTATCCGCACGCGCGACGACGATCCCTGGCCGAATATCCAGTACCACTTTCTGCCCGTCGCGATCAATTACAACGGCACCAACGCGATCAAAATGCATGGCTTCCAGGCGCACGTAGGCTCCATGCGTTCGCCGAGCCGGGGGCGCGTGAAGCTGCGCTCGCGCGATCCGCACGAGCACCCGTCGATTCTCTTCAACTACATGGCCGAAGAACTCGACTGGCGCGAATTCCGCGACGCGATCCGCATCACGCGCGAGATCATCGCCCAGCCGGCGCTCGATCGTTTCCGCGGCCGCGAATTGAGCCCCGGCGCGGCGCTCAGGTCCGATGCGGAGATCGACGCATTCGTGCGCAGCCGCGCGGAAACCGCGTATCACCCGTCCTGCTCGTGCGCGATGGGCTACGACAACATGGCCGTGGTGGACGGCGAAGGCCGCGTGCACGGCATCGACGGCCTGCGCGTAGTCGATGCGTCGATCATGCCGCGCATCACCACCGGCAATCTCAATGCGCCGACGATCATGCTCGCGGAAAAGATTGCGGACAAGATTCGCGGACGCGCGCCGCTGGCGCGTTCGCACGCCGCGTACTTCGTGGCGAACGGCGCGCCGGCGCGGGCGGTGAAGGTTGCCACGGCGCGCGCGTGATGATCCGCGCTGCACGTCCGGGCGCGGGTGTGACGGCGCATGGTCACGACAAAGACCAGGGATCGACCTTGCCGTCCTCGATCACGAAGTGCTTCGCATCGGAAGCGGGATCAAAAAAGCGCCAGTCTTCCTCATCTTCAACTCCGTCCCGGATCACTACAAGACGATAGCCTTTACAGGCCGAATGCCGACGTGGGGTTCGTCGGCATCCCGATCGATCGCAACGGTTTCCCGCATGACGCCGCCGACCACCAAACTCCGCGGCTGCTTCAAACCGAAGCCGCCAGCCAATGCGAAACGGCCACCGTAAGCACGGCTGCGGCAAGCGCCCCATACGGCGCCAGATTCAACCACCGGCTGCGCGCCGGCACACTCACGTTCATATCTGACGCACTGCCCGCCGGAAAACGCCCGCGATCCTGCCAGTAGTGCCGGTAAGCGAATACCGGCACGATCAGCAGCATTGCGAGAAGACCATTGCGCAGCGTGCCCTCGCCTTGCAGATCGGCGCCGGCGCCGACGAACACCAGGTTGGCATAACCGCACAGCGCACCGAGCGCGAGCAGCCACGTCGGGCAGCGAAACGGGCGCACGCGCGTGCCGCGATCCATGCGATGAATCCATCCCGACTGCAGGTTGAGAAACACGAACAACATATAGCAGACGTTCGAGATCGACAGCACCGTCATATAGTCCGACATCGCCAGCAGCACGAGATTGAAGCAGAGGTCGGTCCACATCGCCGCCGTCGGCGCGCCGTGCCCGTTCACGCGCGAGAGGTAGCGCGGCAGCCAGCCGTCCACCGACGCCTGATAGAGCGTGCGCGACGATCCCATCATCGAGGTCATCACGATCAGCAGGATCGAGAGCATCAGCATCACCACGATGGCATTGCCGACCCACGCGCCGCCGCCCACCATCGCGGCCATGGCGGTGCCCACGCCCGTGCCGTCGCCGATGCGCGGATCGAGCATCAGCGGCGTGCCGAGCGCGCCTTGAAACGCGAGAGGCACGAGCGTCATCACCACGAGGCAGAGCGCGCCCGACCAGAAGATTGCCTTGGCCGTATCGCGCCGCGGATCGCGAAACTCGCGCGTATAGCAGACCGCCGTTTCGAATCCATACGACGCCCATCCCGCCATGAACATCGCGCCTAGCGCCATCACCACGCCTTGCCCGTTCCAGGTGCCGAAGTACGCGGCGGTGAGAGTGCCGTGCGCGTCGCGCCCGAGCGGCAGCAGCGGCAGGAGATGTGCGGCGGGCACGTCGCCCGTGATGATCGGCACGAGGCCGACGATCAGCAGCGGCGTGAGCGAAGCGATGCCGAGTATCTTCTGCGTCTTCGCCGCCTTCGAAGCGCCGCTATGCTGAAGCCTGAACGTGACGAGCAGAAAGGCCGCGGCAATCAGAAACGTGGCGTTGATGCGCAAGGTCAGGCCGGGCTTGATAAAGCCGAGGTTGGCGAGCGTCCAGTGCCACTGCACGATGGCCGCGTCGGGCGCGAACAGTGTCGTGAGCGCGTAGTTGGCGGCAAGCCCGCAGCCGAGCGCGAGCATCGGCGACCACGCCAGCCAGTTGCACCATACGGAAACGGGCGCGATCATCTTGCCGTAGCGGACCCAGCCGATCGCTCCGTACACCGAAGCACCGCCCGACTTATGCGGAAAGAGCCCGGAGATTTCCGCGTAGGTCGCGCTTTGCACGAGACCCATCGTAATCGAGGCGATCCAGATAGCCCAGGCCGGCTGGCCGATCGTCGCGCACACGCCGCCAATCGTGAACAGCACGCCGGCGGGCACGCCGCTCGTCACCCAGAACGCGTCTTTCCAGTTCAGGCCGCGTTGCAGCCCATGACCCTGCCCGCCTCGTACGGTCTCTTCCTGCGCGCCACATGCACCGATTCCCGCCTGCTCCATCTGCCGCCTCCTGTCCGGAACGTTAATCGACCAGAATTGCCGCGCCAATAGGGATGTTCAGGGGCAGCGCCACGCGCATCCGACGCACGCGTCGCGCCTCGCCACCCACGGGCGCCCCATGGCGCCCCACGGCAGGGGTGAACGCCTGTCAGTGCACGCCCAGCGAGGCGCGCACGGCGGGCAAGCCGGGCTTGCCGTCGAGCGTCGTCACGCCCGCGAGCCAGGCGTCGAGCACCTGCGGATTGCCGCGCAGCCAGTCGGCGGCGGCCTTGTTCGGGTCCACCTTGTTGGCGATCGGCACCATCAGATGGTTTTCGATGTCGGTCGTGAAGCGCAGATTGGCGATGAACTTCGCGACGTTCGGGCAGCGCGCCGCATAATCGGGCGGCTGCGCCGTCAACACGCGCGCCGCGCCGTAGTCGGGACCGAATACGGCGTCGCCGCCGGAGAGGTAGTCGATCTTCATCTGCACGTTCATCGGATGCGGCTCCCAGCCGAGGAAGACGATCCACTGCTTGTCGCGAATCGCGCGGTTGACCTGCACAAGCATCCCCGCCTCGCTCGATTCGACGAGCTTGAATTTGCCGAGCCCATACTGGTTCGCGCCGATCATCTTCTCGATGAGCGCATTGCCGTCATTGCCGGGCTCGATGCCATAGATGCGGCCTTGCAGCTTGTCCGCATACTTCGCAATGTCCTGGAACGATTTCAGGCCGCCCTGGAAGACGTAATCGGGCACCGCGAGCGTGTACTTGGCGCCCGTGAGATTGGGCGTCGGCAGCACCTTGATCGAGCCCGACTTCGTGAACGGCTCGACGATCGGGTCCATCGTGGGCGACCAGTAGCCGAGGAACACGTCGATCTGCTTGCTCTTGAGCCCCGCGAACGTGATCGGCACCGAGGCGATCGTCTTCGTCGGCGCATAGCCGAGGGCGCCGAGAATCGTCGAGGCGACGCCGGTCGTCGCCGCGATATCGGTCCAGCCCACGTCGGCGAAGCGCACGTCCTTGCACGCCAGCGGATCGGCGGCATACGCGTTGGCACAGAGAACCGCGGCGCACGCGAGCGCGCCTGTTTTAAGCACGGGGAATCGGCACATCGTTGTCTCCTTGGCAATTCGGGTCATGAAGCCGCGCCGCCGGGCCCGTCGTAGGGAAATCGCATCGAATCCGGCGTGCGGCTCATCGGCGTGAATGGGGCACCGGTCATGGGGTGCGTCCCATGACACATGGTTGTCCGGCAAAAAGCCGATCAACGTAGCAATTGCGACGGGCAATTGCGCAGAAGCGACAAACGTTGCCGCCAATACCGACAGGACAGGACTTTAAGTTGATTGAACGATCAATTTACAAAAAGCCAGCAGGTGCGGGGCAGGGATTCGGACGTATGCCCGATTCCTTTCATTCTGAAAATGTCATGGGTACGCGCGGCGCGTGTCGGGCAGCGAGCCAGGCCCGCTTTAAAGCCGCGCTGGAAGGCTCCGGCGCACGGCAGGTCGTGTATTCTTACGGGGGAGATTCGGAACGGAGTGACAGCGCCGACGCAAGCACTCCAACCCACCATATTCAATAAAATAGCTGCGTCCTCACCGTGGGCTTACGGCTAGCACGCATCACACACTTTCGCTCGGAATGCCTTTCATGCAGCCCCAGACAGTCCCGCCTCGCGACGGCCAAAAACCGCCGTTACGCTTCGGCATCGTCCTGCTTCCCAATTTCACGCTGACCGCCTTCTCCGGTTTCGTGGATCTGCTGCGTCTCGCCGGCGACGATGGCGACATGAGCCGCCCCGTGCGGTGCTCGTGGACCATCATCGGCGAAACGCTCGTGCCGATCCGCGCAAGCTGCGGCATTCAGGTCACACCGTGGGCAACTTATGAGGAAGCGGGCGCCTTCGACTATCTGGTCGTCGTGGGCGGACTGCTGCACTCCGGCCCGTCCGCCAGCGACGCGACCTTGCGCTTCATCCGCGAAAACGCCGCGCGGCCGACCACGCTTGTCGGCATCTGCACTGGCGCTTTTTCACTGGCGCGCGCGGGCGTGATGGACGGCTACCGCATCTGCGTCAGCTGGTTTCACTATTGGGATTTCGTCGAGCGCTTCCCGTCGATTCCGGAATCGAGCCTGATCGCGGACCGGCTCTTCGTCATGGACCGGCGGCGCATCACCTGCTCGGGCGGCCGCGCGTCGATCGACGTTGCCGCGGCCATTCTGCTTCGGCATTTCGACGCGAGCATCGTGCAGAAAGCCCAGCGCATCCTGATCGTCGACGAGGCGCAAAAGGGCAACGCGCCGCAGCCGTATCCGGCCGGCCTCGCACCGACCACGCATCCGCAGGTGCGGCGCGCGATCCTCATCATGGAGCAGCATGTCGGGCATCCTCTGCCGCTCGCTGATATCGCGCATCGGGTCGATCTGTCAGTGCGGCAACTCGAAAGACTGTTCGCGGCCGAAACCGGCAAATCGCCGCATGCCTATGGCCGGCAATTGCGTGTGCGCATGGCCGCGTGGATGCTCACGAGTTCCGACCGCTCGGTCACGGAAATCGCCGCGTCATGCGGGTTCTCCGATGCATCGCACCTCGGCCGCGAATTCCGCAAGGAATATGGCGAAACGCCCCATGCGTATCGCGTGGCGCGATCGCAGGGGCTGACGCCGGACGTGAGCGTCGAATAAGCCGGCCACACGCCGCGCCGGCTGCAACGATCGTCACTGAAAGACGACGGTGCGGTCGCCGTTGAGAAATACCCGGCGCTCGGTAAACGCCTTGACCGCGCGCGCCAGCGTGATGCATTCGACGTCGCGGCCCACGGCCAGCAATTGCTCGGGCCGCAGCGCATGATCGACGCGTTCGACGAACTGCTCGATGATCGGCCCTTCGTCGAGATCGTCGGTGACGAAATGCGCGGTCGCGCCGATCAGTTTCACGCCGCGCGCATGCGCCTGGTGATAAGGCTTCGCGCCCTTGAAGCCGGGCAGAAACGAATGATGAATATTGATCGCGCGGTTGCCGAGCTTCTCGCAGGCGTCGGACGTGAGCACCTGCATATAGCGCGCGAGCACGACGAGTTCCGCGCCTGTGCGCTCCGCGAGGTCGAGCCACTGCTTCTCCTGCGCTTCCTTGCCGGCCCCGGTAATCGGAAAATGATGGAACGGCAGCTTGTGCGATTCGGCGAGCGCGGCCAGATCGTTATGGTTCGACGCAATGCCGACGATATCCATTTTCAGTTCGCCCATGCGCCAGCGAAACAGCAGATCGGCGAGGCAGTGCTCGAGCTTCGACACCATGATGAGCACCTTGGGACGCACCTCGGCGCTATGCACGGCCCACTCCATGTTGAAGTCGGCCGCGACCGGCGCGAACTGCTGCTTGAGTTTATCGACGCACAGCGGCTCGCCGCCGGCCGCATGAAATACGCAGCGTACGAAAAAGCGGCCACTCAGATCGTCGTCGAAAACATTGAGCGCGTCGATATAGCAATGATGCGCTTCCAGTACCCTGACCATCGCCGCGACCTGTCCCGGCCCGCTCGGGCACGACAGGGTGAGAATGAATTGCTCTTTGTTTTCGCCAATCATGGGAGTACCTGCGCAATAAGACGCGTAATCCGTGCACGCGGCGCGGGCACGGGAATCTGAACCTTCAGTTGTGCGCCTGCTTATCGATTACTTGTCGATTGCATATCGACTACGTACCGGCTGCATGGAGAAGCGGCGAGCGCGGCGGTTTTATTGGCTCGCGAGCGCTTGCGAACCGCGCCACGCGATCCAGTCTTCGCGCGTCCAGTCGAGTGCGATACCCACGCGGCGCGTGCCGGGCCGGATCTTCGGCTTGTGCAGTGCAAGTTCGAGCGTCTGCAACGCGGGCCACTCGCGAAACGAAAGCGCGGCCACGTCCACCGCGAGTGTTTCGAGCAGCCGCGTATGCGGCTTGTGCGCGAGGAAGTCGGCAATGCGCGTGCACCAGCCGTCATAGTCGATCCATTCGCCAGACTCGTCGGGTGCGCCGCCGTAGCCAAGCCGCGCGTCGATCACGACCGGCTGCGGCGCGCCGTGTTCGTGCGCGTGGATGCCCACGTGCACCGGCACGCTCAACGCCTCGACGAACACGCTCCAGCCGCGCCCTCGCGTCTGCGCGAATGTGGCATCGAACGGCCGCGCAAACGCGCCCTCGACGAGCTTCATGACACGAGCGGCGCCGCGGCGTCGAGCATGATGCGGCAGAAGTAGTCGGCGAAACTGCGCCGCACGACCACTTCGAAGCGCTCCGCGCCGGTCGGAATCAGCATGATCGACGCCTTGAAATAGAAGCTCTGCGCGCATTGACCTTCGCCAAACATGCGCGGATGCAGATCGAGCGGACAGCCGCGCGCGAGCACTTCGCGCACGCGCGCGCCGCTCAGTTCCAGCACCGTATAGCCGCTGCCGACATCGACCGCCGACGCCCACATGCCGTTCAACGCCCGCACGAGCGCGTCTTCGAGCACGCCGGCGTTGACCGCTTCGCGCGAACGCACGAGCCATTCGTCGGGACCGAGCCACAGCACGTCGTACTGCGCGGCGGACACCCGCGTATTGGGCTGCGCGGGCACCGCACAGCCGACCACCCGCGCGAACGCCTCGGCAAACGCGGCATCGCCGGGCTCGCCGCGCACCGTCACGAGATCTCGGAACGGCAGCTCGCGCAGCGCAAACGCCTTCGTCACGCGCTCGCCTTGCGCTTCATGCGCGTCGAGCAGCGCGGCCACGCCCACGCACGGCGACTCCAGCGGCACCGTCGCCGCGCGTTCCCCGAGGGGCACCGGTTCGATCGTTTCATTCAACATGCTGACGCACCCCTTCCGTGTCATAGAAAACCGGGCTCGCGATCGTCGCGGCAACGCGACGGCCATCGGCCATCGGCACCACGACTTTCTCGCCCATCTTGCCGAGACCGCCCTTCACCACCGCGAGCGCGATCGAGCGGTCGAGAACCGGGCTGTAATAGCTCGACGTGACGTGGCCGAGCATCGGCGTCGTCCCGTCGGCACGCGTCACCGCATCGGGCGCGACGATCTGGCCGCCTTCGGGCAGCACGTACTGCGCGTCGTCGGTGAGCAGGCCGACGAACTGCTTGCGGCCTTCCTTCGCCGTGTCCGAGCGAGAGAGCGAACGCTTGCCGAGGAAGTCCTTCGCCTTCGAAACGAGCCCGCCCATGCCGAGATCGAAAGGCGTCACCGAGCCGTCGGTATCCTGGCCGACGATGATGTAGCCCTTCTCCGCGCGCAGCACGTGCATCGTTTCCGTGCCATACGGCGTGATGCCGAATTCGGCGCCCGCCTGCATCAGCGCTTCCCAGACCGCGCGGCCCGCGTTGGCCGGCACGTTCACCTCATAGGCCAGCTCGCCCGAGAAGCTGATGCGCATGACGCGCGCCTTCGCGCCCGCCACCGTGCCGTTGCGATACGACATGAACGGAAACCCGGCATTCGCGAAGTCGATGTCCGCGCAGACCTTTTGCAGCACCTTGCGGCTCTTCGGGCCGACCACGGCGAAGGTCGCCCAGTGGTCGGTGACGGACGCGAGCCGCACCTTCATGTCGGGCCATTCCGTTTGCAGCCAGCGTTCGAGCCACGTCAGCACGCGCGCCGCGCCGCCCGTCGTGGTGGTCATCATGTAGTGCTGCTCGCCGAGGCGCACCGTCACGCCGTCGTCGAAGACCATGCCGTTTTCGTCGAGCATCAGGCCGTAGCGGCACTTGCCGACTTCGAGCTTGCTCCACGGGTTCGTATAGACCCAGTTCAGCAGCTTGGCAGCGTCCGGTCCCTGAATGTCGATCTTGCCGAGCGTCGACGCGTCGAGCATGCCGACGCCGTTGCGCACCGCGAGACATTCGCGCTTGACGGCCGCGTGCAGGTCCTCGCTGCCTTGCGGGTAATACCAGGGCCGCTTCCAGTTGCCGACGTCCTCGAACATCGCGCCATGCTCGACGTGCCATTCGTGAATGCAGGTCTTGCGGATCGGATCGAGCAGATCGCCCAACTCGCGCCCCGCGAACGTGCCGAACGTGACGGGCGTGTAGTTCGGGCGGAACGTCGTCGTGCCCGTTTCGGGAATCGACTTGCCGAGCGCATCGGCGAGAATCGCCATGCCGTTGATGTTGCCGAGCTTGCCCTGATCGGTGCCGAAGCCCATGGCCGTATAGCGCTTGACGTGCTCGACCGATTCGAAGCCTTCGCGCGCGGCGAGCAGGATGTCCGCCGCCGAGACGTCGTTCTGGAAATCGACGAACTGCTTCGGCCCGCGCGCCGCGGCCTCGCGGCTGCCGACCAGCCAGAGCGGCTGGATGGGCGCCTCGGCATGATCGACGAGCTTCAGCAGCGGCGGGCGCTCGACCGCGAAGCCGAGCGATTTGGCCGCATCGACGCCCGCGTCGATCGCGAGCGCCAGCGCCCGCGCAAAACCGAATTCGCCGGCGGCCGCGCCCACGCTCACCTCTTGCTGCACGCGCTTGCCGGGCATGAAGCACGCCTTCGCCTCGTTCCAGTGCGCCTTGCCGCCCGATTGCGCGAACAGATGCAGCACCGGGCTAAAGCCGCCCGACATCGCGAGCAGATCGCAGGGAAGCTCGGCCTGCTTCGCACCGCTGCGGCCGTTCGCCCACGCGACGACCTCGACCGACGACACGCGCAGCTTGCCGCGCGCGCTCGCCACCGCCGCGCCGTTCATCACCTTGATGCCCTGGCGGCGCGCCGCCGCTTGCAGCTCGCTCGCGCCTTGCGCGCGCGGATCGACGACCGTCACCGCCGCACCGCATGCCTTCAGATCGAGCGCGCACTGATAGCCCGCGTCGTTGTTCGCGAACACGACCGCGTTACGGCCCGGCAGCACCGCATAACGGTGGATATACGCCGACACCGCCGAGGCCAGCATCACGCCCGGCAGATCGTTGTTGCCGAATACGAGCGGGCGCTCCTGCGCGCCGGTGGCGAGAATCACGCGCTTCGCGCGGATCTTCCACAGCACTTCGCGCGAACCGCGGCGCGCGGACACCGGCAGATGCTCGGTGAGACGCTGCGTGACGGTCACGAGGTTGTGATCCTGATAGCCGAATGCGGTGCTGCGCGACAGAATCGTCACGTCGGGCAGCGCGGCGAGTTCGGCCTCGACCTTTTCGACCCAATGAATCGCGGGGCGCCCGTCGATCTCGGTCTTGCCCGCGAGCAGGCTGCCGCCCAGTTCGCGCTGATCGTCGACGAGCATCACGCGCGCGCCGCTGCGCGCCGCCGTGAGCGCCGCGAGCAGGCCGCTCGGTCCGCCGCCGACCACCAGCACGTCGCAATGCGCAAAAGACTTGTCGTAGCGGTCGGCGTCGAGCGCCTCGGGCGCCTTGCCGAGGCCCGCCGCCTCGCGAATCTTCTCCTCGTACTTCGGCCACCATTTGCGCGGCCACATGAAGGTCTTGTAGTAGAAGCCCGCGGGCAGAAAGCGCGCAAACTTCTGGTTGACCGCCATGCGATCCTGTTCGAGCGACGGCTCCGCGTTCACGCTGGTCGCGACGAGCCCCTGATACAGCTCGATCTCGGTCGCGCGCGCGTTCGGCACGGTATACGCGCCGCGTTCGAGCTGCACGACCGCGTTCGGCTCGGCGACGTCGGCCGTGACGATGCCGCGCGGCCGGTGATACTTGAAGCTGCGCGCGACGAAATGCACGTCGTTGGCGAGCAGCGCCGAGGCCAGCGTGTCGCCCTGATAGCCCTGATACGTGCGGCCGTTGAACGTGAAGTTCAACGGAATCGCGCGGTTGACGCGCCCGCCCGTGCCGAGTCGGTTCTTCTGGCTCATCCCTTGTCTCCTTGCGCCGGCGTGGTCGAGTCGCCCGTCGCGCCGCCGCGCCGGAACGTCTCGTAGCCGAGAATTTCGTACGTGACGGTGTCGCGCGTCGCCATGAACCAGCGGCGGCAACCCTGCGCGTGCAGCCATTGCTCCTTGTGCACGCCGCGCGGGTTATGGCGCATGAACAGGTAGTCGCCCCATTCCTTGTCGGTGAGTTGTTCGGTCTCCAGCGGGCGCGCGATCTCGGCTTCGCCGCCGCAGGTGAATTCCGCTTCGGCGCGCGGGCCGCACCACGGACATTCGATCAGCAACATGTGGTTTTCTCCTGGTAAGCGGGTGCGTGCGGCACTCAGTGCGCGACGGCGGCAGCGCCGTGCTCGTCGATCAGATGGCCGGTATAGAAACGGTCGAGCGAAAACGCTGCGTTCAGCGGATGCGGCTCGTCGTTCGCGATCGTGTGCGCGAACACCCAGCCCGAACCCGGCGTCGCCTTGAAGCCGCCCGTGCCCCAGCCGCAATTGAAATAGAGCCCTTTGACGTCGGTCTTGCTGATGATCGGGCAGGCGTCCGGCGACACGTCGACGATGCCGCCCCACTGCCGGTTCATGCGCACGCGCGAGAACACCGGGAACATTTCGACGATCGCCTGCAAGGTGCCTTCGATAATGTTGAAGCTGCCGCGCTGGCCGAAGCCCGTGTATTGATCGACCCCCGCGCCGATCACGAGATCGCCCTTGTCGGACTGGCTGATATAGGCGTGCACCGCGTTCGACATGATGACCGTATTGACGACCGGCTTGATCGGCTCGGACACGAGCGCCTGCAGCGGATGGCTTTCGAGCGGCAGGCGCACGCCGGCCATGTCGGCAAGCGTCGTGGTGTTGCCGGCGGCCACCACGGCGACCTTCTTCGCCTTGATGAAGCCCTTCACGGTATCGACGCCCGTCACGCGCGCGCCGTCGCGGCGAATGCCGGTTACCTGGCAGTTCTGGATGATGTCCACGCCGAGACGGTCCGCGCCGCGCGCGAAGCCCCACGCGACCGCATCGTGACGCGCCACGCCCGCGCGCCGCTGGATCGACGCGCCCATCACCGGGTAACGGCTGTTGAGATTGATGGTCGGCTCGATTTCCTTGATCTGCGCGGGCGTGAGGAATTCGGCATCGACGCCGTTCAGGCGGTTCGCATTCACGCGGCGCTCGGTATCGCGCACGTCCTGCAGCGTATGCGCGAGATTCATCACGCCGCGCTGGCTGAACATCACGTTGTAGTTGAGGTCCTGCGCGAGCCCTTCCCAGAGCTTCATGGCCTTTTCATAGAGCGCCGCCGACTCGTCCCACAGATAGTTCGAGCGCACGATCGTCGTATTCCGTGCGGTATTGCCGCCGCCGATCCAGCCTTTCTCCAGAATCGCCACGTTCTTCACGCCGTGTTCTTTCGCGAGGTAATACGCGGTCGCGAGACCGTGGCCGCCGCCGCCGACGATCACCACGTCGTATTCCTTCTTCGGCTCCGGGCTCTTCCATTGCCGCTCCCAGTTCTCGTGATACGACAACCCGTTGCGGAACAGACTGAATATCGAATAGCGGCTCATTTCGCGGTTTCCTTCGTTAGCATTCGATGACGTTCACGGCCAGACCGCCGCGCGACGTTTCCTTGTATTTGGTCTTCATGTCGGCCCCCGTTTCGCGCATGGTCTTGATGACGTTGTCGAGCGTGACGTAGTGCTGGCCGTTGCCCTTGAGCGCCATGCGCGCCGCGTTCAGCGCCTTGATCGCGCCCATCGCGTTGCGCTCGATGCACGGGATCTGCACGAGGCCGCCCACCGGATCGCAGGTCATGCCGAGGTTGTGCTCCATGCCGATCTCGGCGGCGTTCTCGACCTGCGACGGCGTACCGCCCATGACGGCCGCGAGCGCGGCGGCAGCCATCGAGCACGCGACGCCCACTTCGCCCTGGCAGCCCACTTCGGCGCCGGAAATCGAGGCCGTTTCCTTGTAGATGATGCCGATCGCGGCGGCCGTCAGCAGGAAGTCGGCAATACCCTGTTCGTTCGCGCCCGGCACGAATTTCACGTAGTAATGGAGCACGGCGGGAATCACGCCGGCCGCGCCGTTGGTCGGCGCCGTGACGACGCGCCCGCCCGCCGCGCTCTCCTCGTTGACGGCCATCGCGTAGAGATTGACCCAGTCGAGCATCGAGAGCGGATCGCGCAGCGACTCTTCGGAGCGCGCGCGCAGATGCGCGCAGAGATCGGCGGCGCGGCGGCGCACGTGCATCGGGCCCGGCAACTCGCCGTGCATCCGGCAGCCGCGCTCGACGCATGCGGCCATCGTGTGCCAGAGCGTCATCAGCCCTTCGCGCACGGCTTCGGGCGAACGCGAGGCGCATTCGTTCGCGTGGGCGATCTGCGCGATCGACAGGCCGCTCTCCTTGCACACGCGCAGCAGATCGTCGCCGGTGCGAAACGGCCAGGGCACGTCGTGCGCGCCGCGCTGGCCGTTCACGCGCTCGCCGTCGCGATTCACGACGAAGCCGCCGCCCACCGAGTAATACTCTTTCTCGACCAGCAACTGGCCGTTCTCGTCGAAGGCCTGGAAGCGCATGCCGTTCGGATGCACGATGCTCGTGCCGCTCATCAGCTTGCGGTAGAAGCCGATGCACTCCTTTTCCTCGAAGCGGATCGTCTGCCGGCCGAGCAGCGACAGCGACTTCTGCGCGCGGATCGCGGCGAGACGCGGTTCGATCTGGTCGGGATCGATGGTGTCGGGCAGATGGCCTTCGAGGCCGAGCAGCACCGCCTTGTCGGTGCCGTGGCCCTTGCCCGTCGCGCCGAGCGAGCCGTACAGCTCGACTTTCACGCGGCAGACGAAGCGCAGCAGATTCGCTTCGTCAATGTGCGAAACGAAGCGGCAGGCCGCGATCATCGGGCCGACCGTGTGCGAACTCGACGGACCGATGCCGATCTTGAACAGATCGAAAACGCTGACGTTCATGCGACGCTCCCCTCGTGGACTCAGCGGTTGATGACAGTGTGCGTAGTACACCAACGCCAAAAGACTTCCGATAGAAGGAAAACGACATGCGCGTGTAACTTTCCCGATTGGGCGCGTGGCGTGGACGCTCTTCGTTCCGGTGTGCCGCCGGAAGCGCGCGGGAAACCGCATGCAGGCCGTATACAGAGGCAACGCGCAGGCCACACGCAAGCCACATGCGGACCGTATGCTTGAGCCGTGTGCACTCCGGGAAAGCCCTGGTCGGTCGTTTTCATCGCCGGTATCGGCGTACTAGCGCGCTGTCGCAATTCTTCTAGTCGCACGAATTTCGAATTACCAGAATCACGTCAGGCTCGCGCATCGCGACGCAATCGGTACGAGATTCCTCCAACGCATCCTTCAACGAACCGGACCTCAACATGTTCAACCGTTCAACGAGCACCGTAGAAAACGTCGATCCCGAACTCTTCAAGGCGATCGAACTCGAGAACCGCCGTCAGGAAGAGCACATCGAGCTGATCGCGTCGGAAAACTACACCTCGCCCGCGGTCATGGCCGCACAGGGCTCGCAACTCACGAACAAGTACGCCGAAGGGTATCCGGGCAAGCGCTACTACGGCGGCTGCGAATATGTGGACGTGGTGGAGCAACTGGCGATCGACCGCGTGAAGCAGCTGTTCGGCGCCGAAGCCGCCAACGTGCAGCCGAACTCCGGTTCGCAGGCCAACCAGGGCGTGTTCTTCGCCATGCTCAAGCCGGGCGACACGATCATGGGCATGAGCCTCGCGCATGGCGGCCACCTCACGCACGGCTCGCCGGTCAACATGTCGGGCAAGTGGTTCAACGTGGTCAGCTACGGCCTGAACGAAGCCGAAGACATCGACTACGACGCGGCCGAAAAGCTCGCGCAGGAACACAAGCCGAAGCTCATCGTGGCGGGCGCGTCCGCGTTCGCGCTGCGCATCGACTTCGAGCGCCTCGCGAAGATCGCGAAGTCGGTCGGCGCGTACCTGATGGTCGACATGGCGCACTACGCCGGCCTGATTGCCGCGGGCGTCTACCCGAATCCGGTGCCGCACGCCGACTTCGTCACGACCACCACGCACAAGAGCCTGCGCGGCCCGCGCGGCGGCGTGATCCTGATGAAGGCCGAGTTCGAGAAGCCGATCAACTCGGCCATCTTCCCGGGCATCCAGGGCGGTCCGCTCATGCACGTGATCGCCGCCAAGGCGGTCGCGTTCAAGGAAGCGCTGTCGCCGGAGTTCAAGGCGTATCAGCAGCAGGTCGTCGAGAACGCGCGTGTGCTCGCTGAAACGCTGGTCAGGCGCGGTCTGCGTATCGTCTCGGGCCGCACGGAAAGCCACGTGATGCTGGTCGATCTGCGCGCGAAGAAGATCACCGGCAAGGCGGCGGAAGCGGCGCTCGGTGCCGCGCACATCACGGTCAACAAGAACGCGATCCCGAACGATCCGGAAAAACCGTTCGTGACCTCGGGCGTGCGCCTCGGTTCGCCGGCGATGACCACGCGCGGCTTCGGCGTGAAGGAAGCCGAGCAGGTCGGCAACCTGATCGCCGACGTGCTGGACAACCCGGAAGATGCGGCAACGATCGAGCGCGTGCGTGGGCAGGTCGCCGAGTTGACGCAGCGTTTCCCGGTGTATCGCTAAGGTCCGGGCGAAACGAGAGGGGCGCGAGCGTGCTTTATACGCGCTCGCGCCCCCTCGTTTCCGGTCATGCCTGCATGGCTGTCAAGCGCTGCCTCAGGTAGTCTCAGGTAGTCCTTATGCAGCCGCCTTCAGACTGTCGTGCGGATCGATGACGAATTTCTTCGGCACCCCCGAGTCGAATTCGGCATAACCGGACGGCGCATCATCGAGCTTGATGACCGTGACGTTGACGACCTCGGCAATGTTCAGGCGGTCCCACAAGATTGCCCGCATCAGATTCCGGTTGTATTTCATGACCGGAGTCTGCCCCGTAAAGAACGAGTGCGATTTCGCCCAGCCCAAGCCCAATCTCACGGACAGACTGCCTTGCCGCGCAGCGGCATCGACGGCACCCGGGTCGTCGGTGACGTACAAACCTGGGATGCCTATGTTCCCCGCGACTCTCGTGACTTCCATCAGCGAATTGAGCACGGTGGCGGGCGCCTCGACCTGCGAACCCGCATGACCGTGGCCTCGGGCCTCGAAGCCGACGCAGTCGATCGCGCAATCCACCTCGGGCTCGCCGACCAGCCCGGCGATCTGGTCCGCCAATGAAGCGTCCTTCGAGAGGTCGACGGTTTCGAACCCGACGCGCCGTGCATGTGCGAGCCGCACCGGATTCACATCTCCGATAATCGTCACCGCCGCGCCGAGAAGACGCGCTGACGCCGCCGCGGCCAGGCCCACCGGCCCCGCGCCCGCCACATACACGCTGGCCCCCGGGCCCACGCCCGCGGTGACGGCGCCGTGGTAGCCCGTTGGCAGAATGTCGGAGAGACAGGTGAGGTCGCGGATTTTCGCCATAGCCCGGTCGCGGTCGGGAAACTTCAACAGATTGAAGTCGGCGAACGGCACCATCACGAACTCGGCCTGGCCGCCAATCCAGCCGCCCATGTCGACATAGCCATAGGCCCCGCCGGCACGCGCGGGATTCACCGTGAGGCAGACACCGGTGTTCTGCGACTTGCACATCGGACAGCGGCCGCATGCCACATTGAACGGCACGGACACCAGATCGCCCTTCTGCAGGGTCACGACATCCGAGCCGACCTCGATCACCTCGCCGGTAATTTCATGGCCGAGGACGAGGCCGGCCGGTGCCGTTGTCCGTCCACGAACCATATGCTGGTCCGAGCCGCAGATATTGGTCGCGACGACACGCAGAATGACGCCATGATTGGCCTTGCGACCGGCCGGGTCGATCAATTCGGGGAATGCGATGTTCTGAACCTCGACTTTCCCCGGTCCGATATAAACAACTCCACGATTTCCTGACATAGTGCCTCCCAGTTGGGTGTGCCAAACCGTTCACGGTTTCGAAGCCGTACAACGTCAATGCGGGTGTCAGTCCAGGTGTCAAGGCGCGTTTGCGATCTCACAACTCGAGAACGAGGTCCGACGTGGGCCGGCTGCAACACAGCAGACGGAACCCTTTCTGAATCTCCCGTTCGCGAATGCCGCCGTTGTGTTTCATATCGACGGTGCCGTCGAGCAGTTTTGTCTTGCAGGTGCCGCAAAGCCCCTGACTACAGGACGATGGAATCATCACGCCGTTCTTCTTCGCCGCGGCCAATACCGTTTCGGACGCGTGCATCGTAAAAGATCTCGAAGAGCGGGACAGTCTCACGGTGAAAGTGTCCTGCTCGACAGAGCTTTCGGAAGGCACGGACTCGGGTGCGGGCTCAGATACAGGCTCAAATACCGGCGCAGATGCAACCCCTTCGCTAATATCGAAGCTCTCCTGGTGATACCGCACCGGGTCGTGACCGCCCTCGCGCAGCATGTGCCGTACCGCACTCATATAGCCGGCAGGGCCGCAGGTGAAGACCTCGCGTTCCCTGAAGTCGGGCAGCCATTGCGCGAGTTGCGGCAAACTCAGTCGCCCCGTCGCGCCCGTCCAGTCCTGTTCTTCCCCGATGCCCTCGCAAACGAAGAAAAGACGAAGACGTGGCGATAGCGTCGCGAGCCGATGCAATTCCTCGCGAAAAACGATATCGGCAGGCGTCCTGGCGCTATGAACGAACGCGATATCGCGGTCGAGCCCGAGGTCGATGCTCGCGCGAGTCATCGACATCAGCGGCGTCACGCCAGAACCCGCCGACAAATACAACGACTTGGGCGCGGATGATACCGTCGGCGTAAATACGCCGGACGGCCCGAACGCACGCAACTGGCCCCCCGGCCGCATGTTGTCGTGAAGCCAGTTGGACATGACACCGCCCGGCACCCGCTTGACGGTGATCGAAATCAGATACGGGCGCGTCGGGGGAGAAGAAAGGGTATAGCAGCGCTGCACCGCTTGTCCGTTCACGACGGCAGATACCGTCAGGAACTGGCCCGGCTCAAAACGCACGGGCAAACCGTCGCCGGTTTGAAACTCAAAGCTGTTCACGTCATGCGTTTCCCGCGTCACACGACAGCAATTGAGCACCTGCTCTTCGGAACTGCTCCACAATCTTGCGCCGGTCTCCCAGGTCTTTGCATCGACCAACCTGTCGGCCGACTGGGAAGCGGATACCATTTGCGTGGAATTCATCTCAGGACTGCCTTCCTGTTCGAATGCGCGAGACGGTTGGCCGCCTGTCGCGCGGCCGGCCACATTTACCGCCTCAGGCTTTGATCGCGTCGACCAGCTCCGGTACTACCTCGAACAGATCGCCCACGATCCCGTAATCGGCAACGCCGAAGATCGGCGCCTCCGGGTCCTTGTTGATCGCGACAATGATTTTCGAATCCTTCATGCCGGCCAGATGTTGAATCGCACCGGAGATGCCGACCGCGAAATAGGCTTGCGGCGCGACGATCTTGCCGGTCTGTCCGACCTGATAATCGTTGGGCACATACCCCGCATCGACTGCCGCACGCGATGCGCCAAGAGCCGCACCGAGTCGATCGGCCAGCGGCTCCAGCGTGTGCCTGTAGTTTTCACCGCTGCCAAGGCCACGACCGCCGGAAACGATGATGTCGGCACTGGTCAGCTCGGGCCGGTCGAGCCGCGTCATGACCCGGCTCACGAACTGTGACGTGCCGGCGTCGGCCGCAACGTCAATCTTCTCGATCGAAGCATGGTTGCCTTCAGGCTCGACCGGCTCGAAAGCGGTGGCACGCACCGTGACGACCTTGATCGCATCGGTCGATTGCACCGTCGCTATCGCATTGCCCGCGTATATGGGCCGCTCGAACGTATCGCCGGAAACGACGGCCGTGATCTCGCTGATCTGCGCGACATCGAGCTTTGCGGCGATACGTGGCGCGATATTCTTGCCGAATGCCGTAGCGGGCGCGAGTATGTGCGAGTACGTTTTCGCAATCGACATCACCGTCGCTTCGATGTTTTCCGCGAGTCCCGCTTGAAGCTGCGGTGCGTCCGCCACGAGTACCTTCGAAACGCCGGCGATTTTCGCGGCAGCGCCCGCGACCTCTGCCACGTTATAACCGGCAACGAGTACGTCGATATCGCCGCCGATCGCCTTCGCGGCGGCAATCGTATTGAGTGTCGCGGCCTTGATGCCGGCGCCGTCATGTTCGAGGACAACCAGATTTGTCATGATGCCGTTTCCCCTACAGAATTTTCGCTTCCGTTCTGAGTTTCTCGACCAGCGTCTTCACATCCGGCACCTTGATGCCGGCGGACCGCTGCGGCGCTTCCGCCACTTTCAGCGTCTTCAGGCGCGGACGCACATCGACCGACAGGTCTTCCGGTTTGATTGTTTGCAAAGGCTTCTTCTTCGCCTTCATGATATTCGGCAACGTCACGTAGCGCGGCTCGTTCAAACGCAGATCGGTCGTCACGACGGCGGGTAAAGTCAGCGACAGCGTTTCGGCGCCCCCGTCGATTTCGCGCGCGACCGTTGCCTTGCCGTCGGCCATGACGATCTTCGATGCGAATGTCGCCTGCGGCATGCCGGCCAATGCGGCAAGCATCTGGCCCGTTTGATTCGAATCGTCGTCAATAGCCTGCTTGCCGAGAATCACCAGTTGCGGCTGCTCCTGATCGACAAGTGCCTTCAGCAACTTCGCGACCGCGAGAGGCTGCAACTCTTCGCCGGATTCGATCAGGATCGCGCGATCGGCGCCGATCGCCAGCGCCGTGCGCAGCGTTTCCTGCGACTGGGCACTGCCGGCGGAAACGGCAACGACTTCCGTTGCCACGCCCGCTTCTTTCAGTCTGACCGCTTCTTCCACCGCGATCTCGTCGAATGGATTCATCGACATCTTCACATTCGCGATATCGACGCCGGTACCATCGGACTTCACGCGGACTTTCACGTTGTAGTCGACCACGCGTTTCACTGCGACAAGTACGATCATGAGAATGTCCCGTCAGGGTGTGCCTGATTGAAAATCAAATCGAAGAGATAGCGATCAATCCAGTTTTGAGCGGATCGCCGCCAGTGCGGTTGCATAGTCGATAACACCGACGACCTCTTTCTCATGCATGACGGCGAGAGGTCGGGAGTCGCCGCCGAACGCGTCCAGCACCTGAGGCAGCCGCGCATCCAGATCGATGCTGCGATGTGACGAGACGTCATGTGGCAAGCCGCTCGTGAACTGCCGCATCATCGCGCCCGCCGTCAGAACTTGCAGGCGCCCGACGCCTTTTGCAAAATCCTTCACGTAGTCGTTGACCGGCATGTTGACCACGTCGAAGGGCGTGCCGATCTGAACGATCTTCCCGTCCTTCATAACGGCGACACGGTCACCGATACGAATCGCTTCGTCGAGATCGTGCGTAATGAAAACCGCGGTCTTGCCGAGGCGGCGCGAGACTTCGACGAACTGCTCGGCGAGTTCGCGACGTACGATGGGGTCCAATGCGCTGAAAGGCTCGTCCATCAGCAGGATGTCCGGGTCGGTCGAGAGTGCCCGGGCAAGTCCGACACGTTGCTGCATGCCGCCCGACAACTGATCCGGATAGTGATGTTCCCAGCCCGACAGTCGAACCGCCGCGAGCGCGCTTCGAGCAGCATCCAGTTGTGCGGAGCGCGATAGTCCCCGGCCCTGAAGAACGAACAGCACGTTCTCCAGAACGGTGAAATGCGGCCAGAGCGCCATGTTCTGAAACACCATGCCAAAGCGCTTCGCGCGCAATTCCCGCAGCGGTTTGGCTTTCAGGTTGGCCGTCTGCTCGCCTTCGATCCAGATTTCCCCAGCGGTCGGATCGATCAGGCGGTTAATGTGGCGCAGCAAAGTCGATTTACCGCATCCGGACAAGCCCATGATGCACAGCGTTTCCCCCCGGCTGACCGTGAAGCTGACGCCAGCCACACCGACCACGCAGTCGAAGCGGCGCTTCACTTCGTCCTTGTCGATACCCTCGCGTTTTATCGACGCCAGCGCTTCTTTTGCACGGCGCCCATACAATTTCCAGATGTCGCGGCACTCGATGACGGTTTCGCCTTGCTGCGCCACAGCAGATGGCGTGGACCGTATAACAGGTTTCGCATTCGCATGGACGGGCCGGAGAATGGACGGTTCTGGCATCATGGGCTCTCGCATAAAACGCTGATATAAAACGCCGATCAGCGAACAGGTCTTGGGCTTCGAATCTCAGGCATGCGCCGCGGCAATCGATTGCTGAATCCACGAATCGAACAGCTTCTGGTTTTGCGCAATCCAATGCTTCGCATGCCCGCGAATATCCTCGATCTTGTTCTGGCCTTGTTGCATGAGAAGATTCTCGGCACTAATGTCGGCTGCCGGAATCGTCACCAGCTCGAACCACTTCTTCGCGGCGGGATTCTTCTGAACGAATTCCCGATTCGCGAGCACCTTCATTTCGTAGATCGGGAATCCGGTATCCCGGCCGTCCGGCAGGCGGCTATTATTGTTTCCATTGGCGGGGTCGGGCGACGGCACGCTGAGCCAAACCACGTCGCGCCCGGGCTGCAACACGCTGCTGACCCACATCGGCACCCATGTGTAGTACAGAACCGGCTCTCCCGCCTTGTAGCGCGTCATGACGTCGGCCATCAGGGCATCGTAGTTTCCAAACGTGGGAGAGACGGTCGCACCCAGTCCGTAGTATTCGATGTGATGCTGGATAACGCGCGCCGCGCCCCAGCCCGGATTGCCGGCCACCAGCGTTGCCTTGCCGTCGGCGCCAGTGGCGTTGAAGAGCCTGGCCAGTTTCGGGTCCTTCAGCTGACCGAGGTTGTTGATCTGGTATTTATCGGCCGTCTTCCTGTCGATGCAATAGCCGAATACGCAGTTCGTCACCGTTCTACCGATGCGCACGCACGAGGTGTCACCGCCGACTTTCTGGTAATAGGACTCATAGAGCGGCGTCCACTCCTGCGCGCAGAAATCGGCATCGCCCTGCGCGACGGCGACGTGAAAGATCGCCGGGTCCGCCGGCGCGTAGTCTTTCACGGTGTATCCGAGCTGTTGCAGCCCCATCTCGACAATCACGCTCTGGAATCGCGCCGTCGGCGTGGTAAGGCCTGTCGGCCTGACCGTCACGCCGGTCCCCGGCAACTCGGCGGCGAACAGCTTTTGCCCACCCCATGACGAGGCGGTGAGGATTGCACCTTGAATCAGGAACTGTCGACGACCTTTCGAGTGATTCATGTTTGCTCCCGATTGAATGCTTAAAGCCGGTTCAGTTGAGAAGTAAGCCGCCCGATATACCAACTACAAAACTTTTCGACCTGCCATTCTGATGGCGCATACGGTCCCGGTTCGTAGGCCGGATTGACCGCGCCCTGCTGCGTCAAGCCGACATAAAACTTGTCCTGCTCGTTCGTCGCCTTCCAGACATGAAGCAGATTCTCGAGGTCATAATCGCGCCCCTCGATCGCGTCTTGATGAACGAGCCAGGTCGTACGCACCAGGGTCTTGCCCTGGTCGATCGGAAGAACCGAAAAGTGAATCGAATGATCCGCCTGCAGGTGATGCCACGAATTGGGTTGAAGATGAAACTGGAGCCGGCCCAGCCGGGCCTCGGTAAAGTCGGCCAGCAGGCGGCGCGAGGCCGCCTTGCCGTCCATCGTCATCGATTCCCCTGGCCCCGTCAGCGGAACCCGCTGAATGCGAAAGGCGGTGGATCGATCGTCGAGATGTTCGACCGGTTCGTACGGCAGCCCGTGCCTGGTCCAGATCTCACGCAATGCGGCGAGCGCGGCGTCGTGTTCGCGAACGGCCTCGCGCCGGCTCGGATTTTCGTCGTCTTCGGTATATCCGAACACGCCGAACGTGGACTGCAATAGTTCGGGATGCCCGAGGCAGTGGTAGCACTCGCGATTGTTCTCCATCGTGAGCTTCCAGTTGCCCTCTTCCACGATATCGAGTTGATAAGCCACCTTGCAGTCGCGCAATCGGTGCGGCTCGACATAGGCACCGACCTCGCGTACGAGATCGTCGAAATCGCCGGGCGGCTCGTCGGCCATGCAGACGAAAATCAGACCGCCCAGACTGCGTATGTGTACGGGCTTGAGGCGGAAACATTCCTTGTCGACATCGCCATGCAGTTCCGCATGGAGAAGATCGCCCGTGGGCGAGTATGTCCACTGGTGATACGGACACACAATGTTCGCGAAGGCGCCCTGCTGCTCGTGCAGGATGCGCGCGCCGCGATGCCGGCATACGTTATGGAAAGCCGTGAGTTCGAGTTCATCCCCTCGGCTTATTACGACCGAATAGGGTCCGAAATCGGCGAGGAAGTAATCGCCGGGTTCGGGAATGGCGGCCTCGACGCCGACAAAAATCCAGTGCCGCCCGAAGATCAGTTGCATGTCCAGGTCGAACACGTCCTGACTCAAATAGAACGGAGCGTCGAGACTGTAGCCTGTGCGGCGTGCTTTGACGAGTTGCGTCAAGTAGTCGGCCTTCTCTTTGAAACGCGGATCATGATTTCGAGTCGACACCTGGGATACTCCTATTGATGGTTCGCGTTTTCGCGGTATTACCGCGAATGCTGGCGATGCGTTGCGGTGCTCAGGTCTGCGCATCGCGCTCGACCAATGATGTCGGCCGCGGATCTCGTGGTTGCGGTACATCCCGATTCCCGCGATGGAAACGCCGGACAATGCGGTTCAACATACCGAGCGGTCCTCTGTCGCACCAACGCTGCATTCCGTGGTCGCGCAACGACATGCCGAGGCCCTGCGAGATGCGGTCGATCGTGATCGCAAGGAGCACGATACCGACACCGCCCGTCGTCGCCGTCGCGACGTCGAGCTGACCGATGCCGCGCAAGACCATCTGCCCGAGCCCGGCGACGGAGATCATTGCCGCCACGACCGCCATCGACAATGCGAGCATCACGGTCTGGTTCACGCCGGCCATAATGGTTGGCCGCGCCAGCGGCAGGCGCACGCGAAAGAGAATCTTGAGCGGGGAGCAACCAAACGCATGTCCGGCCTCGAGCACGTCGGGTCTCACCTGGCGGATGCCGAGGCTCGTCAGCCGGATGATCGGCGAAATCGCGTAGATCACGGTTACCAGTACCCCCGAAACATTGCCGATGCCGAACAGCATCACGACAGGAACCAGATAGACGAACGACGGAATGCTCTGCATGAAGTCGAGCAACACGCGCAGGCAGGCATTGAATCGCGCGCTGAGTCCGGCCACGACACCGACGGGAATGCCGATCATGGCGCAGAGCACGATCGCGGTGAAGACAATGGAAAGCGTATCCATCGCATCGGCCCATGCGCCTATCGCCCCCAAAGCGAAGAGGCAGACGCCGATCACGATTCCTGCCCGTCCGCCAGCGACTTGCCAGCCGACCAGCATCAGCGCACCGATCAGGACGAACGGATGCACGGAACTCAGCTGGTGCTGGATCATGTCGAGCAGAAACTGCACCGGATAACGAATCTCCTGAAATACGGAGCGGAAATTCAACACGAGCCAGGTCACCAGCGCATCCGCCCACTGTCCTAACGGAAGTCTGATGTGCTGAAACGGTCGTGCAATGACGTCGAGCATCGAGACACCTCTTCGATAAAACGTACAGGTGGGTTGCGAGCGCTTGCGCCGCGATCAAAGCGCTCCACACAGTCGCGCAGCGTCGAGGATGGCTGCGTGAATATTCCGGCTTGCGACGGCGTCGCCGATCCGGTGCAATTGAAACTTGCCGGCGCCCGTGCCGTTCGGCTGTTGCTTGCCCGCCAGCAGTTCATTCAGGCTGGTCACGCCATCATTCGACGAGTACTCGCGCAACTCGTGGTAGAGCGAGTCGAATGGCAGCGTTCCGTGTTCGATGATAAATTGCTCGGCCTCGATAACCTGCACATCGCCGGTATAGATATTGAAAAACGATCCTGCGAGACGGCCGCCTGCGTTGGACACTTCGGTCAGCTCGACGTCGAAGACCGGGCTAATGGCATGCTCGTAGAAGCGCTTCTTCCAGATCACCCGCTCGGCATAGGGCAACTCCTGCGCGAGAAAGCCGTCGGAAGAGAAAAAGCGCACCTTGCTTCCGGCGAGCGCGGCCATCTCGGCGACCTGTGCAGCGGGATTGCGCCCTGTTCCGTCATAGATAACGACGTCGGACTTCAACTGAACGTTACCGCTCAGGACGTCCCACACGGAAGTGCAACGATCCGCGCCCGGAATCCACTCCATATCCGGCGTGCCGCCCGTCGCGATGACGACAACATCGGGATCCTCACGAAGTACATCCTCGTCGTCTGCATAGGTATCGAGACGCACGGAGACTTCGAGCCGTTCGAGTTCCTGCGCGCGCCAGTCGACAATGCCGATGAGGTCGCGCCGCCAACCGCTGCGCGAGGCCAGCAATATCTGTCCGCCCAGCTTCGGACCGGCTTCGAAAAGCACGACGCGGTGCCCCCGCGACGCGCTCACGCGCGCCGCTTCCAATCCCGCCGGCCCGCCACCGATAACCACGACTTTTTTCCCCGCTTGCGCAGACCGCTCGATTTGATGAGGCAGCGTCGCTTCTCGCCCGCTCGACGGATTATGAATGCAGGCAGGCCGCAGCGGCGACTGGCACTGCGTCGCGCCAACGCACGGTCGGATCGAGTGCTCGGCGCCCGCTTCCAGCTTGCGCACGATATAAGGATCAGCAATGTGCGCGCGCGTCATGGCTACCATATCGAGCAGGCCGTCCCGAATGGCATGGCGCGCCGTGGCGATGTCGGAAATACGCGCGGCATGGAATACCGGCACGCCGATTTCGCGCTTGAAACTGCCCACTCGTTCGAGCCACGGCGCAATCGGCGAGGCCATGCCCGGCATGTTATGCGTGGTTAGCGCGACGTCGGTGTCCATCCGGCCATAAATGGCGTTGACGAAATCGAGCAGGCCGTCCCGCTCCAGCAGATGTATAGCCGCGAGCGATTCGTCGAACGTCAGCCAGCCGTCGGTCCCTTCGTCCACCGTGTGGCGAATGCCGACGAGAAAATCATCGCCGACGCGGCGGCGAACTTCTTCCAGCACCATGCGTGCGAAGCGGCAGCGATTTTCGAGGGAGCCGCCGAAGGAATCGGTCCTTCGATTGGTCGAGGGCGACATGAATTGACCGATCAGATGGCTGGCGGCCATGACCTCGATGCCGTCGATGCCGCCTTCCTTGCAACGCCATGCCGCATCGCCGAAGTCTTTGACGACGCGATCGATATCGTGCCGATCCATCTCCTTGGGAAAGTTTCGATGTAGCGGCTCGCGCAACGGAGAAGGGCCAATGGTCGGCAGCCAGTTCGATGCCCAGAATTCGCCGCGCCGCCCGAGATGGGTAATCTGGCACATCAAGCGCGTGTCGTGCTGGTGAATACGCGCCGAGAAAGACTGCAGGTGCGCCACGATGGCATCGTTGCCGACATTCAACTGGCGAAAGACGTTCGGTGAATCCGGCGAGACATTGGACGAGCCGCCAAACATCGTCAGCGCCAGTCCGCCTTTGGCTTTCTCTTCGTGATACCGCTGATAACGCTCGACGGGCATGCCGTCGCTTTCCAGACCGCACGCGTGGCTCGTGCTCATGATCCGATTCCGGAACGTCACGCCCTTGATCGCAAACGGCTTCAGAAGCGGATCGTTGGACAGGCCAATCGAATTGACAGTAGCGACTTGCAAGGTAACTCTCCTCTCGGATTGGCCCTGAAGCAGGCGTTTTTCGTATACTGGATATGCAAAATTTCCGTGTCAATCAGGATTGATGGCGTGGTTTACCCGCAATAAATGGCCATATTTTGTCTTTTTTTAGCCTTATTACCTTTAATAGTCGATTTTGAGACATCAAAACCGTATCCCGTATACGCCACTGACTCGCATCGACTACAATTCTTGAAACGCAGCGATCAACGGCCCCGGATGACGGCCCAGAGAAGGGAGACTGAACGTGGAACATCAAGCGCACGCGCAAGATGACATGGAAGAGTTACTTGAGGAAAAGAGCTTCGCGCCGGTTGAACCGTTGACGCGCATCACGCTCGCCGCCAGCGTGGTCGATCGCATCCGCGAACGGATTCTCTCGGAAGCGATACCGGCTGGCGCCGTGCTGCGGCAAGACGTGATAGCCAATGAAATGGGGGTGAGCCGCATTCCCGTTCGTGAAGCGCTGCGCCACCTCGCCGCCGAAGGGCTTGTGACGCTGCTTCCTCATCATCGGGCATGCGTTTCCGAACTATCGTCCGATGATCTCCGCGACTTGCTCGACTTGCGGCTGTGGATCGAACCGAACCTGATACGGCTGGCAATCGAGCAGTGCAGCGATGCGCAGATACGCAAAATCGGCGCCATCCTGGACGAGTTCCCTTCCATTCCCGATTCAGACATGAGCGGGCTTGCCAACCTGAACTGCCGCTTCCACGTCGCTTTGTGCGAGCCGTCAGGCCGCAAACGCGCGGTCGCGACCGTCGAGCTTCTTTTAAAAAACAGCAGCCGCTATCGCTCGAAGATCGTCTCGGCCGGTGGCCGCGAAAAGGCGCACCAGGATCATCGCGAGATACTCGATATGTACTGGCGACGCGACTCGATCGGCGGCGCGTCGCTGGCGCGAAATCATATTCTGGACTGGTACAAACATTTCCAGTGAAAGTACTCGTGAATCGATGAGCGAGTTGCTCCTCTCAATACGGAGTACTTGCACACGCCGTTCAAGTGGCCTATGCACCGACCGATGCGATTGCCAGATGCATCGGTTGCTCCGGCCGCAGGGTCAGGTTGATTACGGGCCGTGGCGGCGCCACGCCTTGCGGGACCGATAACGCGAAACGCTGCAGCAACATGGCGGCGATCACCGTCATCTCGCTCATTGCCAGATGCTGCCCCAGGCACACACGCGGCCCCACCCCAAACGGAATATATGCGCCGCGCGGCACTTCCGGCGCGTCGGACGCGAAACGCGCGGGCTGAAACGCTTGAGGATCAGGAAACCAGCGCGGGTCGTGATGCATCAGATGCACGGGGATCATGAACAGCGTTCGCGCGGGGAATGTCCAGTTGCCCAGTTGCACCGCACGCGTGGCACGACGGCTGATGAGCAGCGGCGCGACCGGATAAAGCCTCAGCGTCTCCTTGATCGTTTGCGCCAGATAACCAAGCGCCGGCAGCGTTTCAGCCGTGGGAGCGCGGCCTTGCAAGACGCGCTGAACTTCATCGCGCGCGGCGCATTGCGATGCCGGATTCGCGGCCATGCACCATACCCACCACACCAGTGTCGCGGCCGTGGTCTCGTGCCCGGCGAGAAAAATAGTCATGCACTCGTCGCGCACGTTTTGCAGCGACAACGCGGCCCCATCGTCGCCGGATTGCAGGAGACGAGTGAGCAGATCGTCCGGCCACGCATCACGAGGTAAATTCAGACGGCTTTGCAAATGCCGCTCGATCAGCGCCTTCAGACTCTTTAGCGCCTGCCGTTTCCTGCGCTTCCAGGGCATCCAGTCCGGCATGCTTGCCGGCCAGTAGAACTCCGCGTTGGCCGCCGCGCTCGTCACGCGTATGGCCTGCTCGGCCACGCGCACGTCCTCGCCGATGCTGCTCGAGAAGACCATCTGGAGAATCACCTCCATGGTCAGCATCGTGAGCGCGGTTTCTATTGGCCAGTTGGCGTCTTCGCCTGGCCATGTCGAGAATGCCTGCGTCGCGGCCTCGACGATCGTCGGCGAAAAACCTTGTACGGCTTTGGGAGAAAAACTGGGTACCAGCGCATGACGGCGGCTACGCCAGGCCTCTCCCTCGGAAGTCAGCACGCTATGCCCGTGTACCTGCGAAAAGACGCGAATGCCGCGCTCCCAGCGAACCAGCGCATCGTGATGGGACACGAGCAACTCGCGCGCGAGCTGCGGATCGGCCACGACCACATCATGTTCTCGCCAGAGGCGCAGATGCACGATGTCGCCATACTGCTTTTGCCACGTGGCCAAGGCACGCGGCAAATCGCGCGACATGGTGGCCAGCAGACGCAAACCCGTGAGACCGGCCGGTGGACCCGGCGGCCATGCTCCGGGTGAGCCGCCAGTGGACGTCACGGGCGACGGGTTCCGATGCAACGGGCATTGACGCGGAGATGGCGAGTTCATGATGTCGGGCGAGTTAGATAAGCATGGATTCGAACAATACAGTGGCTGTCCGAATCATGGACCTGTCGCCGCGCCAATGCTTGAACGCAAACGACATCGACAGTCTAATTCAGCTTACCTATACTGCGCGGCTATGAACGCAATGCCCTTGCCTATCCTTTCGACGTGTCCCGATCCGCGGGCACGAGCGCCATGGGTTTCGCAGGGCAACCGGCGTCCGCACACGCGCCTTCACCTCGCGCCGCCGGGTCTGCAAGGCGCGGTTATCGCCGTTCTCTGCCGCGACACGCGCGGCTTTGCCTTGAACGACGCGCAACGTCTGACGCATTTCCCCGCCACGCCTACGGTGAACCTGACGTGGTTCCAGGACGTCGAAGCGGGACGTATCGAGCAGACGGATAGCGGCCTTATCTGGCGTCCGTTCAATTCGGCGCTCGTGCTTTCGGGCAGCCATTCATATCCTTCCACGTGCTGGGCGCAAACGAGCGGCCGCGCCGGGATGATCTGCTTCGAGGCGCACGCCGCACAGGCGCTCTTCGACATCGAGCTGTCCGCGATCCAGGACGTGATCGTTGACGCAAAGGCGTTGCTCGGAGACGAGTGGCACGCGCTTTTCGATGAACTGCTGGCTTCGGACAGCGACGAGGCAGCACTTGCCGCACTCCAGCATCACCTCACGACGAGATGGCGCGTCGTCAACCGCGCCAGCCCGATTCTGCCGTCGCTGCGCGAAGCGGGCCGTTACTGGGTCAAGCGGCTTGCCTGGCAAGCTCATGAATGGCGGCGCTCTCATAGCCCACGTCACGTGGAGCGGCGTATCAAGGCGTATAGCGGGCGCTCGTTGCGCGAGTGGCAAGCGCTCGTCAAAACGGAAAGCGTGTTCTTCAATGCGCGTGCGCAATCCGAAGCCGGCCACGCACTGGATTGGGCGGCGATCGCGCACGACGAGGGCTTTGCCGACCAGGCTCATCTCAGCCGCGCCGTAAAACGCAGCACGGGTTTTTCTCCCAGCGAATTCGCCCGGCGATTCAAAGAGGACGAATCGTTCTGGGTGTACCGGTTGTGGGTGTGATCGATGGCGGATAAGTCAGGCGCGCCTTCAAGGCACCAAGCCCTGAGGCTCGTGAAGAATCCATTTTGCAAATGCCTGTAGCAGCACTTCACTCAACGCTATCGGTTAAGGAAGAACCCGGTAGAAATCACGGTGTCGGCTATCAGTCCGGCACCGCTTCGTATCGCGCAACGTCGTTGATGAGCGGCCCGCCCTGCACATAACACCCGCAGGCCCGAACCCACTCAGGATCCCCTCGCAGACCTCATTGAAATCGGTTTCAATTTTTCGATGAATCACTTTTTATCATTTTTCCTTCATTTTTTATCGTAAATACAGACATTTAGGTATATTCCCTAGTTCGTGACAATTTGGCGCTGAACCTCTTGATCACAAGTTATGAGACCGGTTACATTAACCGCAACGCCACATCTGCACAGGGAGAGACAATGTCCCCGGACATCACTCAGAATCGACAAGCTACGAAGCGCTGGTATCAAGAAATCACCAGCGCGCAGTGGCGTGTACTCGTCGCTGCGTGGGGAGACGGGGTCAACGACGCGCTCGACTTTCCCGCCATCACGTTCGTCCTGAAAGACGTCGCGAACACGTTCAATGTCGCCCTCTCCACAGCCTCCCTTCTGCTGCCGCGACCTATGGCGTGCGCTGGATAGGTGGGCTCACGTGCGGCGGCCTGAGCGACAGGATCGGCCGCAAGATCCCGCTGCTAATTACGCTTGCCTGGTTCACCGCCGGTGCGGCAGCCACCAGTCTGTCGTGGAATTTCGTCTCGCTCGCGGTATTTCGCCTGTGGCTCGGCTTCGGCACGACGCCCGGGTTCTCTCCAGGTAGCGCACAACGTAATGAGCTCTCTCAAGGTGACCGAGTGATGCCTGAACACACTGATGCTTCAACAACAGAGGCAATGGCCACGTTGTCCGAGTATCTGGAAATCGCTCTGGACGGAGATGGCAGTCTTTTTATGGTCCGAGAGCAGTTCGGCACCTTCGCCCTGTATGTCGGCAAAGCTGGCGTCGCGACCGGGACTTTGGTGGCATGCGGTTCGATATCAGGCGCCTTGGGCGAGGCGATTTTAGCGGCGACACAGTCGGGCGCCAACGTCCTGAATGGCCATGGCGTAACGTACAGATTCTTGCGGAGTTTCACGAAGCTGGGAAGTCGAGGCGCGGTCGTGTTGTCAACTTTTTAGGCATTGAGAGAGGTGGTTGCCGTCGGGGTCTCACAGCGGTTGTGGTGCAAATTCGGTGGGCGGGTGAGAAGCCGGCCGTCTCCCGGATATCTTGCTCTATCAGATTGTTCAGGTATTTCGAGGACCGCAATTTCGTTCGTCGGGGCAGTGACTCGTCGGTCTTCATTTCGCGGACGACTCGATGCGATGCCGCGCAGCCGTCCAGGGCAATCGTCGCAGGAGCACGCCCTTGAGTTTTGATCGCCTTCACAAAGAACACCTTGGCTGCAGCCACATCGCGCCTGGTACGGAGGCGGAAATCGATCGTCTTTCCCGCTCGGTCAACTGCGCGCTAAAGATAGGTCCATTTGCCACGGACCCTGACACAGGTTTCGTCAACGCGCCACGACTGACCGGCCGCTACGGCGAACCGATTCCAGCGTTTGACGAACTCCGGCGTGTAGCGCTTCACCCAGCGCATGATCGTCGTGCGGACCAGGGAAAGACCGCGTTCCGCCATCATTTCCGCGAGGAGATATCGAAAGCTCAGCTTGTAGCGCAAGTACTACCGCACGCAAAGGATAATCACTTCGCGGTCGAAATGACGTCAATTGAACAACCCGTCGATGTCTTTCAGCTTGCTCATCGGCTCGTGATCATCAAAAGGTTGAGGGTAACAGATCAGCGCATCGGAATTGCACCACAGACGCGGCGAGAAGCAAGCCAATACTTTCAAAAGGAGGAGATGTGATGCCTAAAAGGATGATCGCAATATTTGCGTGTGCGATGGCAGTTCAGGCTGCTTCGGGCGCTACCATGGTAAAGATTGACAATGGCGCGTTGCGTGGCGAAACAAATCAGGGAGTATCCGTTTTCAAAGGGATACCCTATGCTGCACCTCCGGTTGGCGAACTGAGGTGGCATTCGCCACGCCCGCCTGCGTCATGGCAGGGGGTGCGTGATGCAACGAAATTTGCGTCTAGTTGCGCGCAACCGCAGCGGAAGCCGTCAGATGCCATTCCCTGGACGGCGGAGTATCTATCTGACCCGCCATTTAGCGAGGACTGCCTTTATCTGAATGTCTGGACACCGAAGTTGAGCGCGCGGGCTAACCTGCCTGTGGTGGTTTGGATCCATGGAGGCGGATTTGCTCAAGGATCGGGCGAAGTCCCTCTTTATCGCGGGGATCAATTGGCCCGTCAAGGCGTGGTTGTCGTCTCGATAAACTATCGCTTAGGACTGTTCGGGTTCCTCGCACATCCTTCTCTTGATGCAGAGAACGATGGCGCGGGCGTTTTTGGATTGATGGATCAGGTCGCAGCACTTCGATGGGTGAAGTCCAACATTACGCGTTTTGGCGGCGATCCATCTCGGGTTACCGTCCAGGGCCAGTCAGCGGGTGCGATCTCCGTGCATCATCTCCTGGCGGCACCGTCTGCGGAGGGTCTCTTTTCAGGAGCTATCGCCGAGAGCAACTCGTGGTCGGACACTGAGTTGGTTCCGAAAGCGAATGCCGACGACTTGGGCTTGAAGCTTGCAGAATTGGCTAATGCTGCCGATGTAAAAGCACTGCGAGAGGTGCCGACCGACAAGTTGGTGGCCTTGCAAACCGACCCTCGATTGGGGAAGGGCGCACGTTTTCAACCTGCAGACGCAGGAGGTATCCCTTTTCGGGAAAAACTTGAGCGTTCTAATGTACCCGTTCTGTTAGGTTCCAATCAAGATGAAGCAAGCGCATTTAGTCCCGCCTGGATGATAGAAACTAAAGAAGCTTATCGGCGATTTCTCGACGAGCGCTATCAATCTCAGGCCAGTCAATTTTCTTTGCTCTATCCTGTCGGCAATGATGCGGATGCATCCGCGAAGGTTCGCGAATTGCTTGCAGATTCGTCAACTGCAGCCGTAGTTGCGTGGTCGGAAGGCCGGTCCGAGCATGCTGCACCCGCTTACGGCTACCGATTCGTCCACCCTGAACCCGGACCGCGAGCAGCGCGATTTGGTACATTCCATAGTAGCGAAATCCCTTACGTGTTCGCCACCCTGGATGTTGGAAACCGCCCGTTTACCGACAAGGATCGAACGATCTCGCATGTGATGCAGGCATATTGGGTTAACTTCATCAAAACCGGCAACCCAAACGGTGCGGGCCTGTTGCGCTGGCCACAACTCAACACCGGGAACTTCATGTTGTTTGGCGATCGCCAAACCGTCACCCCGCTGCTGGAACAAGCGCACCGGCAGGCGTTTCGCGCATGGTTGAGGAACGGAGGATCGATCGGGCTCTTCTGAATCCCCCTGGATCCGGCGCGCGCTTACGGACGCGCCCCCCTCCATATCCAACGAAAAGTAATCCCCCCTGCTTACCGCGGACGAATTGAAGCCGTCGCTCACAGCTGCGATGTTTCACCGACCGATAAGCCGTTTGTGACGGGGGAGTGCCCCCTTGCATGCTGAGCGGCGTGGGCGCGGAAATCGCGGACCGCCTGGGCGGCGAAGAGGATTCGGCGACGTGAAACCGGTGGGTCGGCGCGCTGGTTGGAATGCCGTTCTCGTTAGAGCGCGTTAGGCACTTCAGGCATGTTGCAATCGACCTGCGAGAGTGTGCCTCGCGCCGGTTACGACGGCTATAAACGCAAACGCGGCAGCAAAGTCCGCATCGCGGTAGATACATTGGACCAGTTGCTTGCAGTGCCTAACACGCTCTAACGACACGTTATTTCACGCAAGCGACTTTCGCCGACTGACTTCGCCATGCTCGTCAAGCCACAGTCGCTTTCGATAACGGCCGTGAAATTGATGATCTGCCTCAACCCTTCGCTCACGACTAACGCCGTCGCTGCTCCATTGATCCTCATCACGCCATGCCGCGCGGCCCGAGCGCCTTGGCCGGCTCGCAGCAATACAGGTCTCGCCTAAGCTTCGCACAGCAAGACCAGCGCCAGAATTCCGCCCTCTCCCGCCCGCCACCGGGCAACCGCTGCAAACCGCCATCGCCGCATCAACGCTACGGCAACGAAAACATCACAACACATATCCGCCGAGCCTGGGGTAAACGACCTGGGGTAAACGCCGCGTGAAAACCGGGGTGGATGAGGCCAATTGCTACTTGCATCCTGTTTTTGACCCACCTATATTGCAATACACCCATTAACTATTACTATGTAATAACAAATGAGCGAAGATATCCTGTTGTCCAATCACGGCCGCGTCGCGGTCATTACGCTGAATCGTCCCGACAAGCTGAACGCGTGGACCACGCCGATGCGCAACGCGATCATCGAAGCACTCGAGCGCTTCGACGACGACGACAACGTCGCCGCGATCATCATGACGGGCGCCGGCGATCGCGCGTTCTCGGCGGGGCAGGATCTGTCGGAAGCGCACGATTTCGACGGCGCGCGCGCGGTCGAATGGGTCAAGGAGTGGCAGCGCTACTACGCCGTGCTGCGCGGGCTGAAAAAGCCGCTGGTGATGGCGCTCAACGGCACGGCCGCCGGTTCCGCATTCCAGGTCGCACTGCTGGGCGACATCCGCGTCGGCCATCCGGGCGTGCGGATGGGGCAGCCGGAAATCAACGCGGGAATCGCCAGCACGACGGGCCCCTGGATCATGAACGCGATGCTCGGCATGTCGCGCACCATCGAGCTGACGCTCACGGGCCGTCTGATGGATGCGGAAGAGTGCCGGCACATCGGCCTCATTCATCACCTCGTCGCGCAAGACAAAGTATTCGAAAAGGCGCTGGAGATCGCCACCGAACTCGCCGCCAAACCGCCGGTCGCGATGCGCCTCGACAAGCAGCGCTTCCGCGAAATGACCGAGCCGGGCTTCCAGGACTGCATCGAAGCGGGTATTCGCATTCAGCGCGAGGCTTACGACTCGGGCGAACCCGCCCGCATGATGGAAGAGTTCTTCAGCAAGCGCGCGAAGTAAAGCCATCCGGCGCGGCAGGCAAGCCGCGCTCGCCACCCACCTCACCCAGTACCCAACCGACCCAGCCAGCGAACGGGAGACCTTAGCCATGACGCAGAACTTCAACGAAAAACGGCGCCGGATGTTGCAAGGAGCCGGCGCACTCGCGCTCGCCGGCACGCTGCCCGCGCTGGTGCGCGCCGACGACAAACAGATTGTCGTGTCCGATCCGGGCGGCCCGTACACCACGGCTTACCGCCAGGCGTTCTACGATCCGTTCGAAAAGGCGACGGGCATCAAGGTCGTGAGCGTGGCGCGCGAATCGCAGCCGGTCGCGCAATTCGAAGCGATGGTGAAGACGAACAACTACGTGTGGGACGTGACCACGCTGACGCTGTCCGCCGATATTCCGTACCTCGAAGCAAAAGGTCTGATGGAACCGATCGGCCTGAAGGCCTCGGACTTCCCCGACGTCATGCCCGAGGCGATTACGCCCGACTGGCTCGGCGTCGACGTGTATTCGACCGTGCTCGCGTATCGCGCCGACAAGTTCAAGGACAACGGCCCGAAATCCTGGGCCGACTTCTGGGACGTGAAGAAATTTCCCGGCCGCCGCTGCCTGCGCCGCAGTCCGCTCGACACGCTCGAACAGGCGCTGCTCGCCGACGGCGTGCCGCTCGACAAGCTCTATCCGCTCGACGTCGATCGCGCGTTCAAAAGTCTCGACAGGATCAAGCCGCATATCGCGATCTGGTGGACCTCGGGCGCGCAATCGATGCAGGCGATCCAGAGCGGCGACGTCGACATGATCTCGCTATGGAATGGCCGCGCACAATCCGCGAAGGACGCCGGCGCGCCGGTGACAATCGTCTGGAATCAGGGCCTCTATTCGATCGAGGGCTGGGGCATTCCGAAGGGCACGCCGCACGCGGAAATGGCCAAGCAGTTCGTGCGTTTCTGCGCGGATGCAAAACGCCAGGCCGTGCTCACGCAAACGCTCGCGTACGGTCCGACCAATCGTAAGTCATTCGAATCGATTCCCGCGCAGCGCGCCCCGCTCCTGCCGACCGCGCCCGACAACATCAAGACGATGAAGCTGCCTAGCCCGCAATGGTGGCAGGCCAATCGCCAGAAAGTCACCGAACGCTTCAACTCGTGGATCATTTCCTGACGCATTAAATGACGCACTAAACGCGAGGCATTGGCATGAGCGCAAAACTGGAAGCGATCGGGCTCGCGAAGCGTTACGGCGAAACCGTCGCGCTGGAGCCGACCGATCTCACCGTGCAAACGGGCGAGTTTCTGACGCTGCTGGGGCCGTCGGGCTCCGGCAAGACGACGCTCCTGCAGATGATCTCGGGGCTCGTCGCGCCGAGCGCGGGCCGCATCGAGATCGACGGGCGCGATGTCACGAGCGTCGAGCCAGGCAAGCGCGGCATCGGCATGGTGTTCCAGAGCTATGCGCTGTTTCCGCACATGAGCGTATGGGACAACGTCGCGTACGGCCTGCGCATGCGTAGCAAGTCGCGCGACGCAGTGCGCGAGGCCGTCGACGGTGCGCTCGCGATGGTACGCATGAGCGAGTTCGGCAAACGCTTTCCGAAGGAGCTCTCCGGCGGGCAACAGCAACGCATCGCGCTCGCCCGCTGCTTCGCCTACCGGCCCTCGGTGATTCTGCTCGACGAGCCGCTCGGCGCGCTCGACAAGAAATTGCGCGAGCATATGCAGGCCGAGATCCGTCGTCTGCACAAGGAGTTGGGCGCAACCTTCGTCTATGTCACGCACGACCAGGACGAAGCACTCACGCTCTCGGATCGCATCTGCCTGATGAACAACGCGAAGATCGAACAGATCGGTACGCCCGCGGACCTGTACGACCGGCCCTCGACGCGCTTCGCAGCCGGCTTCATCGGTCATTCGAACCTGCTGGAAGGCGCGCTCGCGCATGACACCGAAGCAGGCGGCGAGCCGATCCTGCTGGCGGCCGGCGCACGCATCCCCTTGCCGCGCACGACGCAGGTAGCGGCCGCGGCGCGGCACACGCTGCTGCTGCGTCCCGAGGCACTGGAGCTGGTCGAACCGAGCCGCGGCTTCGTCGATGGCCGCATCGACGACGTGGTGTTCTTCGGCAGCGATACGCATGTGCAACTGTCGCTGCCCGACGGCAGCGAACTGACCGCGCGCTGCGCACGTACGCTGAGCCCGCGCGTGGGCGACACGGTCGGGCTCACGTGGGACCCCTATCGCACGACGCTGCTGCACGCCTGATATAGGCCTGATATACGGTCGAGACCTCTTCGCCGCCAAGGACTTTTCATGACTCTCGCTCTACGCGCGAACCGTCCAGCCGACGCTTCGGGCCGCCGCGGCGCATGGCTCGCGGCATCGCTGCGCATTCTGCCGGCGGTGCCGACGCTGCTGTTCCTGCTGGTGTTTTTCATCGTGCCGGCAGGCGAGATCCTGCAAGGCGGGCTCGTGTCGAGCGACGGCTCGATCGGCTTCGCCCAGTTCGAGCGCATCGCACGCACGCCGGTCTACGCGAAAGTATTGTGGATCACGTTCGCGATCTCGTTTCTCACCGCCGCGTTTTCGATCGTGCTCGGCTATCCGGTCGCGTATCTGCTGAGCCGCGTGTCGAATCGCGTGCGCGAGCGCTGGCTGCTGTGGATCATGCTGCCGTTCTGGACCAGCTATCTCGTCAAGACCTACGCATGGATGCTGCTGCTCTCGAAGACGGGCGTGCTCTCGACTCTTGCGCTCGCACTCGGTCTGGTCCGCGAGACCAACGGCACGATTCCGTCGCTGACCGGCGTGCTGATCGGCATGGTGCATTCGATGCTGCCGCTCGCCGTGATGACGATGCTGCCGGTCATGCGCGGCATCGACGATCGTCTCGCACAGGCCGCCGAAACGCTTGGCGCGGAACGCAGCACGAGCTTTTTCACGGTGTTTCTGCCGCTGTCGTCTCCAGGCATCGCGGCGGCGGGACTGCTGGTGTTCATTTCCAGCCTTGGCTTTTTTATCGTGCCCACGTTGCTCGGTTCGCCGCGCGAAACGATGATCGCGCAACTGGTGATCTCTTCGGTACTCGAACTGTTCGACATGCACTTCGCGGGCGCGCTGTCGACAGTACTGCTGATCTGCTCGATCGCGATCTTCCTCGTCTATGACCGGGTGGTTGGCCTGACCTCGCTGACCGGCGAAGTCAGCGAGAAACAACGCGGCTCGCGCGCGCAGGGCCTGCGGCTCGCGGTGCTGATGTCGGCGGGCCGGCTCTTTGCGCCGCTCGTGCGGCGCCGCGGCGGATTGCAGCCGCCCACCGACGGCGTGCGCGTGTTCAGCCCGCTCGGCCTCTTCACGATGGCGATCCTGATCGTGCTGGTGGTGCCGGTACTCTCCGTGATGCCGTATGCGTTCACGAAGAGCGACTTCATTGCGTTTCCGCCAAAGCTTTTCAGCCTGCGCTGGTTCGGCTCGTTCCTCGGTTCGCCCGTGTGGCAAAGCGCGACGATCCGCTCGTTCGAAGTCGGCTTCGGCACGGCGGTACTCTCGCTCGCGCTTGGTTTCGGCGCGACGCTCGCGATGACGCGCCTGCCGCAACGCGCGACCAAGCCGCTCTTCGCGCTGCTCGTCGCACCGCTGATCGTGCCGCGCATCGTGGTCGCGGTCGGGCTGCTGTATCTGCTGAGCCGCTTCGGCCTGACGGGCACTAATACCGGCCTCATCATCGGTCATACGGTGCTGGCGATTCCCTACGTAGTGGTCACGCTCGCCGCCGGCTTCCAGCGTTTCGACTGGCGGCTCGACGATGCCGCGCGCGTGATGGGCGCCTCGCCATTGCAACGCATTCGCACCGTGCTGCTGCCGCTGCTGATGGCGAGCGTCACGGCGGCGTTTCTGTTCGCCTTCCTCGTGTCGTTCGACGACCTGACCATCGCGATCTTCGTGAGCGGCGGCATCAATACCACGCTGCCCAAGCAGATGTGGGACGACATTCAACTGGCGATCACGCCGACGCTCGCGGCGGTCTCGACCACACTGGTCGTGCTGATCGCGCTGGTGATCGCGGTGTCTTCATGGTTCAAGCGCCGCGCGCGCTGACGGATTCACGCTGACACGTTTATTTCCCGCTGCTTTTCGGCTTTCCAGAACGACAACATATGCATCGCTATCCGAATTATTTTCCGCATCGTCATCCCGACGACGAACTCGATTGCGTGCCGCTGCTCGTGGCCGGTCTCAGCGCCGATCCGCTCCGCACGTTCCTTCAATTCGACGAGCGCGCGATCACTTGCGGCGAGGCGGTCGCGCATATTGCGCAATGGCAGGCATGGTTCGAAGAACAGGGTGTCGTGCAAGGCGACCGCGTGGCCGTGATGCTCGGCAACTCCGCCGAACACATCTATCTGATCTACGCGCTGATGCTTAGCGGCATCGTGTGGGTGCCGGTGAATACGCGGCTGCGCGCGGCTGGCCTCGAATACGTATTGCAACACGCGGAGCCGAAACTCTTCATGATCGACGCCGAGTTCGACGCGCTCAGCGCGAACCTCGATTACGCGGGCGCGCGCCGTGTGCGGCTACCCTCGTTCGACGGCACGGCCGCGCCGCGCTCGCTTGCGACACCCGCCATCGGCATTCACGATCCGCTCTGCATCATCTATACGTCGGGCACGACGGGCGCGCCCAAAGGCGTTGTCTTCACGCACCGGATGATGCGTATTGCGAGCGAAGCCGTATTGCGCGTGGCCGACGTGCGTGCGAGCGACCGGCTCTTCATGTGGGAGCCGCTGTGCCACATCGGCGGTGCGCAGATGCTGCTCGTGCCGTTCCTGCTGCCGGTGAGCCTGCATGTCGTGGCGCGTTTTTCGGCCTCGCAGTTCTGGCCGCAAGTCGCGCGCGCGGGCGCGACGCAGTTGCATTATCTCGGCGGCATGCTCGATATCCTGATGCAACTGCCGCCAGGCAGCGAGCCCCACGACCACACGCTACGCGTCGCATGGGGCGCGGGCATCGCGGCATCGGCGTGGCAGGCGATCGAACAACGCTTCGGCGTGCGGTTGCGCGAGTGCTACGGCATGACCGAATGCTCGAGCTTCGCGACGCTCAACTCTACCGGCAAGCCCGGTTCGATCGGCCAGGCGCTGCCGTGGTTCGATCTCGAACTGCTCGACGAGCAGGGGCGCGCGGTCGCGCCCGGCAAACCGGGCGAAATCGTGCTGACCAGCAAGGTGGAAGGCGCGCTGCTACCGATGTATCTGAAGAACGACGAGGCGACACACAGCGCGTTGCGCGACGGCAAGCTGCATACCGGCGACCACGCGCGTCGCGATGCGGACGGCGACCTGTTCTTCATCGGACGACGCACGGACAGCATGCGGGTGCGCGGCGAGAACGTATCGGCATGGGAAATCGAGCGGATTTTCGCGGCGCATCCGGCGGTGCGGGCGAGCGCAGCAATCGGCGTGGCATCGTCCGTCGGCGAACAGGACATTCTGCTGAACGTGCAGTTCAAGGACCACGCGGTGCCATGGGAGTCGCTGCATGCATGGGCCAGCGAACGGCTCGCGAGTTTTCAGTTGCCGCGCTATTACCGCGCGGTCGCGCAGTTCGAGCTGACTGCGAGCGAGCGCATTCGCAAGCACCTGCTGTCGCGCGAGGTGGACGACGCGTGGGACCGTCTGCGGCATTGACGCGTGCGGAGCGGGAGAAAAGCAAACTTATCGCTATCAGATAGCTTGATAGCGGTATGCAATAATGGGAGCGTCTGCAACATCGGTTACCGATCGTGAGTCCTGCCCAGCCCAAACCCGCGCGCAAACGTGCCGCATCCGGCGCCACGTCCGGCACCGCACGTGGCGCCCCAAAAGTAGACGACCCGAGCGAATCGTCACTGTACGTGCAATCCGTCGAAAAGGCGATGAAGGTGCTGACCGCGTTCGACGGCAGCAAGCGACAACTGTCGCTTTCCGAAATCGCCGCGCTAACCGGTTTCGACATGAGCGCGACGCAGCGCTTCACGTTCACGCTCGCGGCGCTCGGCTACCTGCTCAAAGACCCGGACAGCCGCAAATACGAATTGTCGCCGAAACTGGTGGACTTTACGTACCACTATCTGATTTCGAACGAACTGGTGAGCCGCGCGACGCCGTATCTCCAGCAACTCGGCTCGGAGACGGAAGAAGCGACCAACCTGACGGTGCTCGACGACACCGATATCGTGTTCGTGCTGCGCATCGTCAGCCGCAACGTATTCAATGCTCACGTGATTACCGGCTCGCGGCTGCCGGCCTACTGCACGGCGCCCGGTCTCGCGATTCTCGCGACCTTGCAGGACGGCGAGGTCGACGACATCCTCTCGCGCACGAATCTCGTTGCGTTCACGTCGTCCACCGTGTATCAGCCGCGCAAGATCAAGGAGCGTTTGACGCAGATTCGCAAGCAGGGTTATGCGCATACGGAAGACGAGTACTTTGTCGCGGATATCTCCACGGCGGCGGCCGTGACCAACGCGCATGGCCGGGGGATCGGTGCGGTCAATATCGCCGTGGCGCGTTCGCGCTGGCAGGCGGATCGCGACGAGAAGCGATTTGCGGATCTGGTGATTTCGACGGCTTCCGCGATATCGACTCGCCGGCGGGTGGAGCAGGTGTAGGGGGTGGGGGGGTTACGTCGATCGCTGGAAGAACGGTTTTCGGGCCAAAACACCAGCCGCGTCCCAGCCTGATCGACGGCAAATTGAAAGATTATTCGCAGTGAACGAAGACTAAAGAAGAAAGAGAAAAAGTCGTTATTGATCGATATTCGTTCGTGTTTTCCGACATCGCACTCACGTGTCAGCAAACACGAACGCCATCGTGAGTGACATCCCTGCCGGCGAACCGGATCATCGTATGTGCTGCGACGACGGTTCCACTTGCGGTAGTCTCGTTGCCGTTTAGTATCTGAGAGCATTCTGTAGATCACATGCGATAGCGACTCAACGTCTTCTCGCGAATGCAGCTCTTGTCATTTCCAATCGCAGCCGCCCTTGTCAGTCGAAGCATCAGGGTTGAGTCCAAATTCTACCTTTTTACCGCTTTTTTTGTTGGTATAGACCATCGATGGAACCATGGTCCCCTGGCTCACCATCTGATACTCGCCGGTGATCTGTTTCCCATAGATTTCGATCCATGTTGTCGTGGCTTCATCTGGAACATCCTCGCCCATCTTTTTCCCAGTCGATTCTGCAAGTACCAGGGGAATAGACTGTTTTGCATTCTGGTACTCGACGTATCCCCACGACAACTTGCTGGAAGAATCGTAGTACGTTCCCATTTCAAAATTTATCGATTTGGCCCCTCCAGAACTAAAGCAAAACGTGTCGTGACTGATTTCCGCGTGCCCTATGGCAGGCAAAAAAAGAAAAGAAATCACAAAGCATAGACTCTTCATATAGCCCTCTATTTTTAAGGTTTTTGCAATTCAAGGGACGCGGTTATCGTGTGTTGCGTCGAATAGAATTTCGTTTTGATTTTCGGATGAGGTGGGTTGCCGATCATTACAACATGTGGCGGATGTCCAGTCGTTTCCGGAACAGGATTTCCATGCTCATCCAGAACAGGTTCTTTTGCGCTATTACGTCGCCATACGAAAGTCAGAGGAATCGAGTTACCCGGAAATACGTCGTCGAGCAATACCTTTCGCATGTAAAGAATAGCCTGAAGTCTGACATCGTAGCCATTCAGGTTCTCTATGCTTACGTGCCCGTTTACATCCCCGCTGACCACGGCCGCATCATTCTGAGTGACGCCCGCATCCATGTGGCCAAGCATACCAGCGCGATTGGCCACGTAGAAGCAGGAACTGTCTACACAATTATCGCAATTGTGGTCGCCTTCGTTATTTCGCGCAATCAAGGCGTTTGGGTCCCAGCCAATTGCGGAAAATTGAGCCGGCGCATTACCGGTTGGAAATTTTCTGAATTTTCCGTATGCTTCGTAATTTTCCTTAAGCGTCAACTGGATCAGGCCGCGTCCGTAGTACGGGTTATAGTGCTTATGCTCCCCACCAATTTCCTTAACGCTATGAAGATTGCCTGTCTCGGGCACGACGTGAGCAAAGAAATGGGCCAAGCGCTGGCGCGTGGCTGACACACCATATTTTCTGGTTCCCTTGTTGAACGGTAAAACCCATTCATGGGCACGGCTATTCGCAGTACTCCATCTAGTGGTCGTCTGCGCGAACTGCGTTCCCTGCAGGTATAGCCACTTAGGTGGAAAACACCTTGCCATTTCCTCCTGGCTGAGCCAACCGCATCTCCTAAACGTCCTGATGAACTCAAGCGGATGAAAGAACCATAGTTTTTCACTGGAAATTCCGGTTTTATCCCAAAACTGGAATTTCTCGAGAAGCTGCAAAAAATCGTGATAGCCGTCTGGATTAGTCTGCTGCTTACCGTAAAAGCCGTCAGGATCATTCAGTCGTTTATAGCGTTCGGAATTGCCCGTCTTGTCCCATTCGGTGGGCGCTTCACATATGAATCCCCGGAGCTTCGATCTGACATCATCGTGCCCCAAAACATACTGGCACAACCCGTCCTCGTCGACGTACTCTTTGGAATCGAGCGCCACAGGTGCCGCATCAGCCAAAATCTTGTTCAGTTGATCGACGTCACACATGCCGTCATCGCTATACGGCGAAGTTTCTTCACTGATTTTCTGCCAGCCGGCGACGAAAGAGAAATCTGCGTCCGACAACTTGACGATATTGCTCGGATTGATGTCGATGTACCCTTCCCTATCTTGCGAAAACGCAATACGCATCCATGTCGAACCTGCGTACAACTGGTTGGTCAATTGTGCGGTACTGCTCAGCGACTCGGTCGAACTGGTCGTCGACGTGTCGGTAGCAGCAACCGGCGGAGTCGGATCATCGGACAGAATCCGACCGAAACGTAGCTGTTCGTAGCCGTTATTGGGATTGTTATCGTACAACTTGATTGCGCGGTGAATCATTCCGTATTCGAAGGAATTTTCCTCGACGGACTGCGACGTGAGCAGCGTGCGCGTGCCATCTTGAGCAACGCTCCACGTTTTGACGTATCTGTTTCCTCTATGGAAGTAAGCTTCAACGTGCAGAGGTGTGTCATTGGTTCCATCTTGCAACGGTACAAACTTGATCGTGTTCAGAGTGTGAGTCGTTGGATTGGCACCATCGGGCAATTTCTTGAAATTCTGGCCTGCGGGGATAACAAAATAAGTGTGCCCCCAGCAGTCATTTCCTACTGCTGTCGTGGGCTGCGCATTGCCCAGCTTTGTATTTCGGAAATAGTCCTTGAAATCATTCTGTAACATAAATATTTCGAAATGAATATGCCGCTGGCCATGACAAGCGCCTGGTACGCCGAGGACATCTTTCCGGTACACCTTCAATGAGCTATTGCCAGCCGCCCCTTCGTCGGGCGTGGCACTCTGGAGAAAACCGGGCAAGCTTTGGAGAACAGAGGTCGCTCCAGCATCGGCATAGCTGTCCAAGTCTAATAGATGCATATAAAGCGAGTAAAAGGTGATCGACCGTCCATCACCCGTCTCAGTGCGATGCTTCAGAAGTACGAAACCAGTGTTGCTATCAAGCGCACCCGAACCGCCATCGATGGCTTTCTGCGAAATGCGATAGGCAACGACTTCTCCGTCAGCAATCGCACGTACCGGGTCGCCTTTGTTTGCAGGCATCAGATGGATACCCGTATGCCAACGCCGGTCAAACGCAATTGGGTAGACGCCGTGCGCGAGCTCGAATTCATTCACAGCAGTCATCATCGGATCATCATCGTCATCCGGACCGTGCCCGTTGTTGACACCTGTGGGCAGGAAAGGGGGGCTGATAATCATCGTTGTTATCGAGACAGGTTATAGATATTGCTGATCTTCAGATTGCCTTGGGGAAGTGCAGGAAGAGGAGTATCAACGCTCGCGGGGCCCTCGAACGAATGCGAAGCCGCCTTGACCGTGAATTTTCCCGGACAGACAATCTCTACGTTGCCACTTTCAATTGTGATGCTGGCACCACCACTGGTCACCACCACTTTTTTGCTTGCTGCAATTAGCACATCTTGATCCGCGCTCGTTACACGCAATTGCTTCTCCGCGATCAAATCCATCCCGTCGCTTTGCGCCTGTATTTCGACTTTCCCTTGGGCGGCGAAGAGTTTCATGCCCGCATTCTGGACAAACAGACTGATCTTTTCAGCAACACTGGCGATCAGAGACTTCCCGGAAGCAATGTGCGTATTTTGTCCACTTACCAGATTTAGATGCTGATCAGTAGTAATACGCGTGGACTTCTCGGAGGAGATGCCAACACCCGCAGGGCTGCTTAGCAGGATCAATGGCTCTTGAAGTGCACCCGCGCTACCGGTTCCGCCTCCAGCCGTCTTTCCGCCTGACGACTCGCCCGATACGGTGTGCTTTGCGGCTGCCGAGTATTGACGAAGCGAGTCAACCTCTGCTTGCAGATCTTCGGCCTTTCGTTGTTTGGCCGCATCGGAAAGGCCTTTCGTTACGCTTTCGGCTCGTGATAGCTGTTGCTGCGTGCTCGATGTATCAAACGGCTGGCTTCCGGTGGACGTGCTGTGCGTAGTGACATGCAGCCCCTTGTTTGCTCTCAGCGCGCCGTAAGAATCGGTTCTTAGGTCGAAGCCCGATCCCAGATACGAACCCCGGGTGTTACCGCTCTGATTGACCAGATACCCGAGGTGCAACAGGCTGTTGCTCGAACTGCTGAATAGTTTCGCCCGATTCTGTCCCGTTGCATCATCAAGCACCATTTCGTTATAACCGGAGCCTGAGTACTCCTTCGAACGAAAGCCCGACAAAATGCCGTTACCGTGCCACTGCGGCTGAACATTTCCGTTGTAGACGCGGTGCAAGACAACTGGCTTGTCACAATCTCCGCCTACGTAGCCAATCAGTACTTCTTCGCCGATGCGGGGTACGTGGACGCTTCCGTAACCCCCGCCTGTATCGGACTGTGCAACACGGACCCAGCAGGAAGCGCTCGCATCTCCACTGTTCTGGCGATCCCAGATGAACAGGACCTTTACGCGGTTCAGTTCGTCCGTATAGACCTCCTCACCCTGAGGGCCGACAACGATTGCCGTCTCCAAGTGCATCGACGGTTTTTTGTGTTCGAACGGACTGCGATATGGAACGGTTACGCGCTGGGCTTCTACCTCAACAATGTAGAAGCCAGTCGAACCATCCGGATGCGTGACGCTGGCAGCAGCATTGCTGGTGTACTCAGTTTTCGCGAGCGCCAGTTCTTTCTGGAGACAATGGGGAAAAGTTGCTTCGTGTGTCGACGCCGGGAGATTGTTCTCGATATACCGGCGTACGTGGATTGTCGCAAACTCACGCTGGCTCGCCTGATCGCGATCATGCTCGGGGTGATTGCTCAAAACGAAGCGCCGCCCGGCGTCGATTGCTCTTACGCTTCCCGCGGCGAAAAATCGCTTGGCCCGCGATTCCCATTCTTCCAGATGCATCTTCGAAAGATGCTCCCCCCGGTCTTGAGCCTGATACGTATAGGCGCCCGTGTATTCGTATATCTCCGCTTGTTCTGGGAGATCGCCTTGACCAGACATCGTCGGCAGAGTGGTGCCTTTGGGATTCGCAACCGAAGACGGAGCCTTATAGTCGAAAGTACGCGTAGTGTGGACGGTGCTCTGTAGCGTCCGCATGCCAGACCATTGCGTGAACGCATCGGCTTCACTGCCGGTTCCCGATCGCGAGAATGGAATCGGATTTGTTGCCACTTCGTCAAGGGCGTAAATGTTGTCCGTCACAACAAATATATGGGATTTGCCGTCTTCTGTCTGGCGCCAGAAGCCGAACAGACCCTCTTCCTCCATCAGGCGCTGGACAAAGTTCCAGTCGGTTTCGCTCTGACGGCAGTACGAACGCTGGAGCAATGGGTTTTGAATCGAGAACTGGAATTGTCCCTGCGCCTGCGGATGCATGTTGAATACATCGGTAATAATGGCGTCCGCACTCTTGTCCTGCCAGTAACGCATATCACTGCGAAAACGCAGAAAATGCATCCACGATGCATAAGTGACCTGATAGCCACTGTAACTGCCATCGGCGCCAAGTCTGCGCGCAGTGTGGATGTATCCGTTGATGGGGAGATATGATTTGTCCGATTGCTGAATCCACAACGTCATCGGTTTCGCGATGAGCGTCTTGAGCTCGATGTCGCCGGCGGTTGATACCATATCGACCGTTACACTAAAATCGCGACCGATTTCTGAATACGTCACTGCACGACGCGGCACGAGCGCGTTGTCCGGCAGCGTAGGAATATCCGCCTTGATCAGACGATCCTGCTGGACCAGTCCATCACGGATGATCTGGAGCAGATCAGTTGGGTTCATGGATTTGCCTTCCCTGTATGCGCGGGCTGCTGACGTGCTTTCGCAATATGGCTCCCATTATAATTCGACAGCATAATCATCCGATTTTAGATCTTGCGATACGATCGCCTCAATCGCGATATATCCAGTGAATTTATGCGAATCGCATCTGCATGAAACAGAAATACATCGGTGACGAAATCGGGGAGTCTTCGCACATAGCGATTGGATGCCCGCCTCGATGAAAATCCGTCCGTAGGCCACGCCAAATTTTGCGATGCCCAACGACTCGGCGGAGTGGCGAGCAGAGGTCAACATTCCTACGAATACAGTTGTTCGCCGATCGGACCTCACCGGCCGCCCTCGAGCCAGGAACTGACATCCCACGAAAAGAACGCCATGACCATTCCTGGCCGACTGTACTTGTTCCGCTCACTTTGTCGGAAGCAGTCGTGCGGCATCGACGAAGGAATCGTCGACAATCACCGCAGTTTATCAAGCCCCTCCCGCCTTCAGATCAAGGAAGCTGATCGATGTTATTTGGCTCGAAATCTGCGTTTGCGATGAGAAGCGATTTGCGGATCTGGTGATTTCGACGGCTTCCGCGATATCGACTCGCCGGCGGGTGGAGCAGGTGTAGGGGAGTTACGTCGATCGCTGGAAGAACGGTTTTCGGGCCAATACGGGTAAATGTGAATGTATCGCGGCGTTATTCCCTGGCCCAACTTCTATTAGTCAGACACCCGCAGCCGCCCCTGACAGGATTGCCCGAGCCTTACAAGGCTCACCATCCCACTCCAACACATCAACCTTACCGCACGAGCCTTCTCAAATCGTCTAAAGCAACTGGTGTCCCGTTCCGTTGACCTCAACATGCCAAGCGAGCATAGATCGGTCAACAACGAACAGAACACCAGCTACCCTGCCAATAAACCCCACACGCAAGCGCGAACGCCAAACGCTACGGATTTTCAGCGCGTGCAGGCTGAGAAGCAGACCCGGACGACTTGCGCACCTTGGCGACCTGCTCGGACGTCACGGGCGAAGCATGGTTGCCCCAACTGGATCGCACGAAAGTCAGCACGTCCGCTACGTCGCGATCCGTCAACCGCGTGGCGAACCCCGGCATCGCGTAGTGCGTGGGGCCGGCCTTGGTCCACGGCATCTCTCCCCCTTGCAACACGATATGAATCAGCGAAGTCGGATCGTCCGTGTTCACGACCGTCGAAAGCGCCAACGTCGGGAACGTGCTCTCGTAACCGCTGCCGCTCGTGCGGTGGCACGCCGCGCAGTTGTCCACGAAGGTCAGCGCGCCGTTGCTATGGTCCGTGCCGGCGCGCAGTGCATTTGCCGCGGTTGCATCGGGCGAGAGCGTGCTGCCGGATGCGTCGACGGGAGCCAGCGTCTTGAGGTAAGCGGCAATGGCGGCGAGATCCTGGTCGCCCAGATGCTGTGTGCTGTCCTGCACGACATCCGCCATGCCGCCAAACGCCGCCGAGTGCGCCGTGCGGCCGCTCTTCAGGAACGCAACGATATCGGCTGCGCTCCAGTTGCCCAAACCGTCCTTGCGGTCGCCACGCAGATTCTTCGCAAGGTAGCCATCGACCACGCCCCCGGAGAGAAACAGCTTGCCGTCATCGGTCAGCGACTTCTCCTCGAGGCCGTAGCCGCGGGGCGTATGACATGCGCTGCAGTGCGCGAGGCCTTCCACGAGGTAGCGGCCGCGCGCGATCGGGTCGTTCGGCAGCGGGCTGTCGTCGCTGACGGCTTCCGGTGCGAACGCCATGCGCCAGAAGCGCAGCGGCCAGCGCATCGACAGCGGCCACGGAATATCGGACGCGCGGTTGCCTTGCGAAACCGGCTCGACGCCATGCATGAAATACGCGTAGAGCGCCTTCACGTCCGAGGGCTTGACCTTCGCATACGAAACGTACGGCATGGCGGGATACAGCGTCGAACCGTCCTTCGCGATGCCGTGGCGCACGGCGCGGTCGAAGTCATCGAAGGTGTAGTTGCCGATGCCGGTCGACTTGTCGGGCGTGATGTTGGTCGAGTAGATCGTGCCGATCGGCGATGCAATGCCGAGGCCACCCGCGAACGGCTTGCCGCCCTTTGCCGTGTGGCAGGCAATGCAGTCGCCCGCGGCCGCGAGGTAGCGGCCCTTTTGAATCAGCTGCGCGTCCGTATCGGCCGATGCGGATGGAGATGCCGTCGCGGATGATTGTGCGAAGACGCCGGCGCTCGCAGCCGAAAAGACGACAGCAGAAGCGATGGCAAACGTGATTTTTCTCATGATGCTTGCCGTCTCCCTTATGCCTGGACCAGCGGAGCCGGGTTCTTCAGGTATTGCTCGCGAATGGCCTTGGCCGAGTGAAACGCGAGGGCCGCGACGATACCGGTCGGGTTGTAGCCCATGTTCTGCGGGAACGCGGAAGCGCCCATCACGAACACGTTCGGCACATCCCAGCTTTGCAGATACTTGTTCACGACGCTCGTCGCCGGCGAGCTGCCCATCACCGCGCCGCCGGTGGTATGCGTGGACTGGTACACGCGCGTGTCGTAGTGCTGCCCCTTCTTGCGGATCGCGCGGAAGTACTTCTCCGGGTTCATCGCCTTCGCAACTTCTTCCATGCGCGTGCCGATATAGCCGAGCATGGCGTATTCGTTGTCGTGCCAGTCGAACGTCATGCGCAGAAGCGGCAGACCGTGAGCGTCCCGATAGGTCGGATCGAGATCGAGATAAGCGTCGCGATACGGCATCACCGAACCCGAAATACCGATGCTCATATAGCGCTGGTAAGCATCGGAAATACCGGCCTTCCAGCCGCTGCCCCAGGTCGGCGTGCCGGGCACGGTCGCCGCCTGCTTGATTGGACGGCCGCCCGTGCGGATATGACGAACGCTCGCGCCGCCGACAAAGCCGAGCGGACCGTGGTCGAACTGGTCGCCATTGAAGTCGTCCATGCCCACGCCGCCCGCGCCGCTGCCGATAAACGGATTGAGTTGCGTGCCCTTCGGCAGCAGCACGTTGATGCCGCCGTTCATCTGATAGGCGTAGTTGCGCCCCACGACCCCCTCGCCGGTCTTCGGATCGTAGGGTTTGCCGATGCCCGAGAGCAGCAGCAGGCGCACGTTGTGCATCTGGAACGCGGCGACGATGACCATGTCCGCGGGCTGTTCGACTTCGCGGCCTTGCGCATCGATATAGGTGACCCCCGTCGCGCGCTTCCTGTCGGGCGAAAGCATGACTTTCGTGACATACGAGTTCGCGCGAAGCTCGAAGTTAGGCTTCTTGAGCAGCACCGGCAAAATGGTCGTTTGGGGCGATGCCTTCGAGTACATATAGCAGCCGAAGTCTTCGCAGAAGCCGCAGAAGTTGCACGGTCCAAGACGCACACCGTACGGATTCGTGTACGGGGTCGACGCATTCGCCGCAGGCGCCGGATACGGATGGAAGCCCACTTCGCGCGCGGCCTTTTCGAACAGCGACGCGCCGAGGCCGTTCTTCAGCGGCGGCGTGGGGAAATCGTTGCGACGGCTGCCTTCGAGCGGATTACCGCCGGCCTGGATGTTGCCGTTGAGATTACCGGCCTTGCCGGACGTGCCGAATACCTTCTCCGCAAAATCGAAGAACGGCTCCATCTCGTCATAGGTCACGCCGAAATCCTGAACCTGCATGCCTTCCGGAATGAACTTCTTGCCGTAGCGCTCTTCATAACGCGTACGCAATTGCAGTTCTTCAGGCAGCATCCGGTAATGCATGCCGTTCCAGTGAAAGCCCGCGCCGCCCACGCCGTTACCGAGCAGAAACGAGCCGTGTTGACGGTACGGCACCGCGAGATCATCCACGCCGTGGCGAATGGTCACCGTTTCTGACGACAGATCCTGAAACAACGCGCCGCGCACGCCATACTTGAGCTCGTCGATCACTTTCGGATAGTTCGCATCGGTTGGCGTATCGCGCATCGCGCCGCGCTCGAGCGCGACCACGTCGAGTCCCGCGTCCGTAAGTTCCTGCGCGAGAATCGCGCCGGTCCAGCCGAAACCTACGATCACGCAATCGACCTTGTTCTTCCTGATTGCCACTGCTTACCCCCGCCTGCCGTTAATCGATACCGGACCATACGGATACTTCGCACCCGGCTGATCGATCCAATCCATGAAATCCGCGCGCGCGCCCGGGAAACCGACCATCTTCCAGCCGGCCATATCCTTATTGCCGCCGTAGATCGGGTCGGAGAGGAAACCTTCCTTGGTATTGCCGAGCAGGAATGAAAAGAACGTGCGTGCAGGAACAGTTTCAAACGCGAGTTTGCCGTGCTCCATATCCTGAAGCACCGCTTCGCGCGTCGCCACGTCGAGTTCAGCAAAGGTCTTGCCGCCGTGCTGCTTCACGCAGTACTCGTCGCAGGCCGCGATGCCATGACGATAGACGTCGCGCGGCGCGAGATTGATCTGATAGCCCATTTCGGGCACGGCATCGGGATGAAAAGGCCCTTGCATGTACCAGAGCTTGCCGTGGCCATACGGCATTTCCATCTGGCGATCGATGTACTCGGGCACACCGGCCTTCACGGCACCTGGGCCATGTTCATCGTCGGGAATCAGCCGGTCCACCGCAGCATGCAAAAATTTCCATTCTGCCGCGGTGAAGTAAGTAGGCTGGTACTCTGCGGTGTTCCCGGTGGCGGGTGTCGCGTTACTGCTGCAGGCACTTTGAGTAAAAGTTGCACCTGAAGCGACCGTCGCGGCGGGTACGACGGCCAGCACCTGCCGCAAAAAGCGACGGCGTGGTTCCTGTTGGTCGGACATGGAGTTTTCTCTGTTGTGACTTATCTGCGGGCCTCATTATAAGAGGTGATCCGAGATAACGTTTCAATACTCCCTTTCCCTTAGTCGCCCGTTAAAGTTTGTAAGGAGACAAACTGGTACTGCAAGCAGAACGCCAGCTATATCGTGGTGACCATTGCATGCCGATGCATCCCTACCATTCCCGGCATGAGCGTCCAGTCACTTCTTATCAGCGTTCATTGAATGTGACGGGCTCTCGCGCAGGTCGCTTCAACCATCCCGGGAAAGACCGAATGGAGAGATCCATTGCCGGATCGCGGAGTGCGCCTTTGTCTTAATGGTTCGCCAGTGTCGACGGGTTCGCGATGACGGACAAGATACCGGCATCGCCGAATTTATGATTGATAGTCAGAACGTTCGGTGAGCAGCGCAGCCACGATACAGATCGACACAAGCAGGCAGCCGCAAAAAACAATGATGTAAGCGCGCTCCGAAGCGATCTTCGTTCCGTCGATCAGAAATGCCGCGAAAATCGCCGAACCGAAAGCACTTGCCATGGCTCCGCCGATGTTCTTCAGGGTTTGATACATACCCGCCGAGATGCCCCGCTCCTCGGGCAGACACACCTGGCTGACCCGACCGGACAGCGTCGTTTGCAACAGGCCGGAGCCAAAGCCCGTCATCATGCTGAAGAACATGAACTGCCAGAGTACGTGGTTCGCAACGATCATACCGGCGAAGCCGAGGCCCAGCGTCGTGCCGCCGATCAGCCCGCAGACCTTGTACCCACCCAACGACCGAACGATTCTGGCAACACCTAGCGCACCGATTATGGTGACCAGGTACTGCGGAAGAAGAAGCCAGCCGAGTGTCAGGACGGAGACAGAGAAGCCAAATCCGAGTTTCTCATGCGAGGCAACGAGAAAAAGCACCACGGTCGTCTGCGATCCGTAATACGCGATTCCCCAAAGAAAACTCGACACATAGTATGGCCGTGCATTCGGGTTATTCAGCATACGCAGATCGACGAGAGGAAACTCCGTGCGTTTCTCATACGCGTACCAGACGATCAATAGGGCAATGCCCGGGATAATGGCGCCGAGCACGAAGATGTTCCCCCATCCCGACTTGGGCGCATAGGCGAATGCGAACAGGATCGCGGCAACGCCGACGCCCAACATGATGGCGCCCAGCCAATCCATGGTACGGCGCGTGTCGGGAAGAGAAGAGGTCGGCACAAGAAAGACGATGGCGATCGCTGCCGGACCCAGCAACGCAATCCAGCTCGCAAACACCCAGCCGATGCCCGACGTGCTGCCAAGCACATAGCCGGCGAGAACCGGCCCGATTGCGTGGCCCACCGTCATGGCCGCGGCGAGCGCGCCTATCCCGTAGAGCGCCGCCTCTTCCTTCAGGGTGTTGCGAAAGATACCGATCGCCAGCGGCGTAATCGCCGGGCAGAATCCAAGCAGGAAACGTCCGACCAGAAAGACGCCGAAATTCGGCGCCACCACATCGAGCGCGATGCCGATGATACTGACGATGATCGTCAGAACGGTCAGCTTCTTGTGGCCGTGAATGTCCCCTAAACGGCTGAGTGCCGGACACGTCACGCCGACTGCCAGCAGATACACCGCATTCAGCCAGAACGCCTCTCCGGAGGTGATCTGGTATCTGTGCACGATGGCGGGAATAACCGGCAGAATTCCGCCGATAAACACCCCTTCTGCAACGGTCGCGAGGCTGAGTGCGAAAATGACCCGGCGCGCTACTTTGGTCGATGCATCAATTTCCGTTTGTTCCGATAGCACGTCCACGTCTCCTCCTTGCATGACCCGGCTCTTCCTCAATAAGATAAAAATCGCAGAGAGACGATCCCGTATTTTTCTTTATTGAAGCCGCCAGCGGCGGTTGCTAATTCACCCGGTAGCGCTTGACCATCTCCCAGTCCAGCTGGAGTCCGAATCCTGGTTCCTGCGGAATGGCAATCGTGCCGTTGACCGGATTGGGACGATTGGCAATGAGACCGGCCCAGATCGGGTCGCGGTCGGCCTCGAAGCATTCGACGCAAACACCGTGTGGAATCGATGCGATCATTTGCATCGCGATCTGTGATTCTTCGTGATGCCCCACGCGCAGGCCGTGGAGTTGGGCAAGTGCCGCTGCGCGACGCCATTCCGTGATCCCGCCGGCTTCGGAGGCATCGAAGTTGATGATGTCGACGGCGCCTGCGTCGATCAGCCGCCGTACGCCGCTGGCGCTCATTTCGCTCTGTCCCGCGTCGATCGGAATCGACGTTCTTCGGCGCACTTCGGCCATCATGCTGGCGTCGTCGTACCAAAGACACGGCTCCTCGAACCACGCGATGTTGTATTGCTCGACGAGGCGGGCGAACTTGACCGCTTCGGAAACAGGCCAGCCGCGATTCGCGTCGACCGCGATCCAGAACTCGTCGCCGCCGCCCTTGCGCGCGGCTTCCACCCGTTTGGCGTCTTCCTCGGCGGACAGGCCACCGACCTTGACCTTGCATCCGGCCAGTCCGGCTTCGCGAAGCCGTTCCATTTCGTCGCCAAGATCCCGGAGCGTCTTGCCTTCCTCGTAGTAGCCGCCGATGCAGATAAGCGGCAACGCCTGGCGATAGCCTCCGAGTAATCGGCATACATTGACGCCCGCGGCCTTACCGAGAAGGTCCCAGATCGCGCTGTCCATGCAGGCAATCGCTTCCATGACCAGCTTGCGGTCGCGATTCCATTCGGCCGCCTTGAACATTTTTTGCCAGAGGCGCTCGACGGCAAAAACGTCCTCGCCAATCAGCATCGGCGCCAGTTCTTTCTCGATGATGTCCACCACGTCGCGCATATGTGTCCGGTTGTCGCCGTTATACACTTCGCTAACGAGCCCGGTGTCGGTCTCCATCCGCGTGATGATCGTGCACCGCTTGTCGACACGGTATTTGCTCCCGCCAAAACTGCGCGCGAGCGGGATCTCGAGGGCGATAACCGAAACGCTTTTGATCTTCATGGGGGCTCTGTTTAAGCGGGAAACGTGAGCTTGCGAGGCATCGACGTTTCCCCGATCAGGCAGGGCGGACATGAATGACACGCCGCGCTTAGACGTTGCGATCGAACATAGACTCGCGACCTCGCTCGTCCTGGCCAGCGCGGGCTGGCCCATGACGAAAGGTCCTTACTGTTCGATGACCGATCCATCGAGATGAGGACGCATGTCGAGCGGCCGATTGACCTTCGGAAAGCGCTTCTCGATATCGGGGACGAAGTCGATACCGAGTCCGGGTGCGGTCGGGATATCGAGAAATCCGCTGCTCGGCTCCGGGAAATCGGTAAACATTTCGCGGCCAGGCAGTTGGGTCGTCCCATGCAGGTTCTTTGACGACGACGGATATTCCTGAATGGCGAAATTCGGAATCGTCGCGTCAAGATGCAATTCGGCGACCAGATTAAGCGGCGACAGAGGGTTATGCGGCACGACTTCCATGTCGTTGACCTCGGCCAGAGCCGCAATCTTTTTCGCTCCCGTGATGCCGCCGCAGAGACCTATCGATGGGCGCAGGAATTGCACGCCACGCCGCGCGACAATCGACTGGAACAGGTGCATGTTGAAGAAGCGCTCGCCGGTGGCAATCGGCACCGGAATGTGATCCGCGACCCAGGACATCGCATCCACGCCTGTCGGTTTCAGCGGGTCTTCGAAGAACATCGGGAAGTACGGCTCGATTCTGCGCGCAAAGGTGACGGCTTCGGCGGGATTGAGCCGCCGGTGCAGCTCGATACAGAGATCGACGTCGGGACCAAGCGCTTCGCGAAGTTCCCGAACGACACCCACGGCCTCTTCCATCTTCTTCGCATGAGGGCGGAAATATCGATCGTAATCCTCATCGAGGAACGGGTTGAGATGGCCTAGCGCGGTGAATCCCTGCTCTTTGCGCAGCAGCGCTTCGTCGAGCATCTCCGCTTTGGTGCGCGCTTTCACATGTCCGTAAAGACGCACCTTATGCCGCATCTGGCCACCGATCAATTCGTAGACCGGAACGCCGAGTGCTTTTCCCTTGATGTCCCACAGGGCGATGTCGATTGCGGAGATCGCGCCCATGATAGCCATGCCGGTAAAATGATTCGCGCGTTGCAATACATTCCAGTGGTGTTCGATCTGGCGCGCGTCTCGTCCAACGAGATACTCTCCGCACTTGACCATGGCTGCCGCACTGGCTTCATATTGGCCCCATGCGCCGGATTCGCCGATTCCTGTCAGTCCGTCCTCGGTTGTGACTTTCACATACAGAAAGCGATCGGCGAAAATCGGTGTGACGCTTGCAATCTTCATCTATTTGTTCTCCACCTATACAAAACAGATTTTCAATTGCAAAGCAGTATAGGAGGAGAGCAGGGACGAGATATTTCTATTTCCTCAAACCAGCTTTCACCGATGGAGAACGGTGGCCTGCAGAAATCAGCAACTCTTTCAGAAACAGGCGGGCCGACGGGGGAATGAGATCTTCGCGGTAGTAAATCTGGATGCTTCGCGGTGCCCATTCTTCCCGCAGGGCAATGCAGCGCACGTCCGGATTTCCCGCAAAGGGAATGGCCATGATTTCCGAAAGAATGCCGATGCCGAGGCCGGCAGCGATCATCGAGCGCATGACATCGAAAGAGGAGACCGCGCGGTACTTCAGCTCATGCCCGAGACTGGCTGCCTGATTGACCAGGAACGAACAAAGCGCGCTTTTCGGCCCGAGCGTGACGTGCTCGAAGTCGATCAGGTTCTCGAACCTGACCCATTGGCGCGTGGCGAGCGGATGGTCTTTCGGTACGGCCACGACCAGACTGGTTTCCTTGTACGGCACTTTCGCGATCGACGATGGCACGTCGAATACCGAAAGACTGAGGGCGAGATCGGCGCGGCCACTTTCGATTTCAGAAACGAGTGACCAGCCGTGGATTTCGTGCACATCCACGGCAATTTCCGGGTTTGCCTGGATAAACCTGCCGGCGAAGGCGGCGAGGCCACCGACGATCGCCGACTGACTGGAGGCCACCCGCACACGTCCGCGAATTCCCTCCGAGAACTCTCTCATCGCACTGGCGGTTTCATTCAGGCGCTGTGTCAGCAGGCGAACCTGTCTCGCGAATTCGTCGCCGGCGGGCGTCGGCGTAACGCCTCGCGCGTGCCGGTTGAACAGCGATACGCCGAAGACGTATTCGAGCTCCTGGAGGCGTTTGGTGACGGCCGAGACTGCAATGTTGCTGCGTTCGGCCGCTCGCGTGAGACTCCCCTCCTCATAGGCGATGAGGAAGAGACGAGCGGATTCCAGATCGAGGGCACGCAACATCTCGAGCGTTTTCATGCTTACGTTGTCAGCCTGGCTGATCCGCTGGTGGTTGAGATGTATCGATTATATGGCGCGGCATCCGGCGAGCCGTTTCCGTGCCTTGCCCCAAGAAAGTATCCGGAATAGCGCGTGAGGCCCAACTGGCGGAAGACAGCCGACTCGCACGACCCGCCCGCAACGTCCCACCGGATTTGACTCCCTCTGTTACGGATCGCCGCCTGCTACAGGATGACGCAAAAGCTTCGTCGTTTGACCGCGTCTTTCGATACGACTGAACTCCGAAAATAACTCAGGCTTCCTCAACGCTCCCTCACACTATCCATGTACGAGGTAGCGGTCGGCGATGTCACGCCTCAAAGTTGCCGGCTAATCCGATCTTTGATTTGTCGCAAAGCCACGACTCGAATTCCGTTGCGAACGTGCGGGCATCGCCATATCTGACCGCCTCACGATAGATTATGAAGTTTTTCCACAGAAAATCCTGCCACCCAACAAAATCGATCACAATCTTCCATCAACGAAGAGACACTTTTACATCTCAAAAAAGACCAGTCGTTCGCTTGCATGAATTCTTTTTTGCAGGAAATACCCGGAATTCTTGCGCTAACGCGGGAATTCCCCAGGACCGTCACAGGGAAAATACTTATTTTTAATCAATCACAAACGTTCATAAGATATCTCACACTCTTCCACAATCAACCTAAAACGATCACCGATGTTTTCTCAATCCCTGTCGCCGAACCCGCCATCCCCGCGTCGCGTGGCCGGTTCCGTCGTGCAGGTCTGCGGCGCAAACCGCGGCATCGGTTTGGCAATCGCGGAACTGCCCGTCGATTGCCGATCCGAGGACACGCTGTAGCCGCCAGCACTCGCTTTCCATCGCATTCGCAAAAACACAGGAACCCCATGAGCAGGATCATTCCAGACCCGATCGCCAACAGCGCAACACCACTGCCCACCGAGGCCGAGGTCGTCATCATCGGCGGCGGCATCATCGGTGTGTGCACGGCGCTGTATCTCGCGCAGCAGAACGTGCGCGTCGTCGTCTGCGAGAAAGGACTGATCGGTGCGGAACAATCGGCGCGCAACTGGGGCTGGGTACGTCAGATGGGCCGTGATCCGGCGGAAATTCCGCTGTCGATCGAGAGCCTGCGACTGTGGCACGAACTCAAGCCGAAGTACGGCGCCGAAACCGGCCTGCGTCAGACCGGCATCACCTATCTGTGCCGCAACGAAGCGCAGATGGCCGAGTACCGCGAATGGATCGGGCACGCCAGGGAATACGGCATCGATACGGTGCTGTTCGGGAAGAACGATCTCGCGCAATATGTCCCCGGCTGTTCCACCACATTCGCGGGCGGAATGCACACGGCAACCGACGGACGAGCGGAGCCGCTGATGGCGGCACCCGCGATCGCGCATGCCGCGCAAAGAGCGGGAGCGCATATCGCGACGCGTTGTGCGGTGCGCGGCATCCAGCGCGAAGCGGGGCGCGTGAGCGGTGTGGTCACCGAGCACGGCGAGATCCGCTGCTCGTCGGTCGTGCTGGCGGGCGGCGCGTGGTCGCGCCTGTTCGCGGGCTCGTTCGGCCTCGAGTTGCCGCAACTCAAGGTGCTCGGCAGCGCCGCGCGCATCAGCGACGTCAACGGCCCCACCGCGATGCCTGTCGGTGCCGACAACTTCTCGTTCCGCCAGCGGCTCGACGGCGGCTACACGATCGCCATGCGCAACTCGACGCTAGTGCCGATCGTGCCGGACAGCTTCCGGCTCTTCCCGGAATACTGGTCGCGTTTCCGCCGCAACCGCGCCGATCTGAAGCTGCGTCTCGACAGGCAGTTCATCGACGAGTGGCGTACGCCGCGCCAGTGGGCACTCGATGCGATCACGCCGTTCGAGAAGCATCGCATCCTCGATCCCAAACCGTCCGAGGCGGTGATCCGCAACGGCCTCGCGAACCTGGCCAAGGCATTCCCGGCATTTGCGAACGCCCGCATCCTGCAGATGTGGGGCGGCATGATCGATGTGACGCCCGATGCGGTGCCGATCATTGGACCTCTCGCCGCACTGCCCGGCTTCTTCATCGCAACCGGGTTTTCCGGGCACGGCTTCGGCCTCGGCCCCGGCGCCGGCAAGCTGATGGCGCAACTGGTGATGAACGAAACGCCGCTGGTCGATCCGGCGCCGTTCCGCTTCGAACGATTCGCGCGTTTTTCAGCTGCCGGTTTGATGGCGGCTTAACCTCTCTGACTCAGGAAGCAATCACATGGCTTGGCGAATAGGAGTTGATTCGGGCGGCACCTTCACCGACGTCTGCATGTTCGACGATGCGAGTGGCCGCGTGCAGATATGGAAAGTACCGTCGACGCCGGCCGACCCTTCGCTCGGCATCGCCAACGGCGTGACCGAGGGGCTTGGAACCGTTGACGCGCAGGCACAGGATATCGGCTTTCTCGGCCACGGCACGACCGTCGCGACCAATGCGCTGATCGAACTGCGCGGCGTGAAGACCGGCCTCGTCGTCACCGACGGCTTTCGCGATCTGCTCGAAATCGGCCGTCAGAAGCGCCCGAGTCTGTACGACATGTACGCGGAAAAACCGCAAGCTCTCGTCACGCGAGATTTGCGTCTCGAAGTCAAGGAACGGCTGCGCGCGAACGGCGAAATCGAACTGGAACTCGACGAAGAAGGTTTGCGCGCCGCCGCGCGCAAGATGGCCGACGAGGATGTCAAGGCGGTCGCCGTCTGCTTTCTGTACGGATTCCTGAACACGAAGCACGAGCGCCGTGCGCTGGAAATCGTTCGCGAGATCCTGCCCGATGTGTTCATTTGCGCATCCCATCAGATCGCGCCGGAATTCCGCGAATACGAACGGTTGTCGACCACGGTCGTCAACGCGTATCTTGGCCCGATCATGAAGAAGTATATCCAGCGCCTCCAGCATCGCTTCGAGGATCTGGGTTTGCGCGTCGCGCCACAACTCACGCAATCCAACGGCGGCGTCATCGGCTTCGACACGGCCGCCGAACTGCCGGTGCGCACGGTCCTCTCCGGGCCGAGCACGGGTGTGGTCGCGGCGCAGGAAATCGGCAATCTCGCGGGCTTTCCGAATCTGATCACGTTCGACGTGGGCGGCACGAGCAGCGACGTCGCGCTGCTGCAAGGCGGCCAGTGCGCGCTGACCGGCGAAGCGAATGTGCACGGCTATCCGATCAAGGCGCCGATGCTCGACATCCATACGGTGGGCGCGGGCGGCGGCTCGATCGCTTATGTGGACAGCGGCGGCCTGCTGAAAGTCGGCCCGCGCAGCGCCGGCGCCGACCCCGGCCCGGTCTGCTATGGCCGCGGCAACAGCGAGCCGACCGTGACCGACGCGAACATCGTGCTGCAGACGCTCAACCCTGTCGAGATTCTCGGCGGACGCATGAAGGTGCGCCGCGACCTCGCGCTCGATGCGATGCAGAAGCTCGCGGATCAGCTCGGCATCGGCGTGATGGAGACCGCGCAGGGCATCGTCTCGGTGGTGACCGCGAACATGGCCAAGGCGATTCGCGTAATCAGCGTGCAGCGCGGCCACGACCCGCGCGACTACACGCTGATGGCATTCGGCGGCGCCGGACCGCTGCACGCGGCGCGTCTCGCGCAGGAACTCGACATGACGCGCATCATCGTGCCGCTCACGCCGGGTGCGTTGTGTGCACTCGGTCTGCTGCTCACCGACCTGCGCGCCGACTTCGCCCTGTCGCGCGTGCGGCGGCTCGACGCGGCGTCGCTCGATGCGCTCGAAGCCGGCTATGCGGAACTCGACACGCAGGCTCAGGGCTGGTTTGCACGCGAAGGCATCGAGTCCGATCGCCAGTCGATCACACGCACCGCCGACATGCGCTATCACGGCCAGAACTACGAGCTATCGGTGCCGGTGCCGCCGGGACCGATCACCCAGGCCACGCTCGACCTGCTCGCGAGCGGCTTCGAAAACGCACACCGGCAGCGCTTCGGCTTCGTTGCCGAGGGCGAAACGATCCAGCTCGTCACACTGCGTGTCGAGGCCGTCGGGCGTGTCGCCAAGGCGCAGTTCACGCCCGCGCCGGCGGTGGGTCCGGATGCGAGCCATGCGCAGATCGGCCGGCGCGAGGTCTACATGGCCGAGGCCGCGGCATTCGTCGATTGTCCGGTCTACAGCCGCGACAAGCTCGCGTCGGGCAATACCTTCACGGGCCCGGCCATCGTCGAGCAGATGGACGCCACGACCGTTGTGCTGCCGAACATGCGCGCGAGCGTCGACCCCTATCTGAATCTGATTCTGGAAATGCAGAAATGAACACGACCCTGTCTATCGATCCGATCACGGTGGAAGTCGTTGGCAGCGCGCTCGCGTCGATCACCGAGGAAATGGGCGAAGCGCTGGTGCGCTCGAGCTACTCGACCAACATCAAGGAACGCCGCGACTGCTCGACCGCGATCTTCGACCGTTCGGGGAACACGCTGTGCCAGGCCGAGCACATCCCGATGCACCTGGGCAGCTTCCTCGAGACCGTGCCGCACATCATGAAGCGCTTTCCGCTCGCGGACATCCGTCCGGGCGACGTGTTCATCGGCAACGATGCGTACGAAGGCGGCGGCACGCACCTGCCGGACATCGTGCTTGCCGAGCCAGTGTTCTTCGAAGACCAGTTGATTGCGTGGGCGATCAACACCGCGCACCACGCCGACTTCGCCGATCGCGGCCACGCGCACATCTATCAGGAAGGCCTGCGTATCCCGCCTGTCAGGCTCTATCGCGAAGGCGTATTGCAGAAGGATGTGCAGGAACTGATCCTGCTGAACTGCCAGGTGCCGCACGAACGGCTGTCGGATCTGCGCGCGCAGATGGCCGCCAACCGCGTCGGCGTGCAGCGCCTGCAGGCATTGTGCGGGAAATACGGCACCGAGCGCATCCTGCGCGCCGGCGAGGCACTGCAGGACTACGCCGAGCGCAAGATGCGCGCCGGCATCGCGGCGATTCCCGACGGCACCTATCGCTTCACCGACCGCTTCGACAGCCTGCACTTCGAAGGCTCGCTCGACCTGAGCGTGGCCATCACCATCAAGGGCGACTCGATGCATCTTGCCTTCGACGCGCCGCCGCAGATGCGCAACGCGCTGAATGTCATCTACACCGGCCTGCTGGCTACCTGCTACTACGCGGTGAAGGCGATCATCGATCCGACCATCCTGCCGAATGCGGGTCTCGCGCGGCCGATCAGCGTCGAGGCACCGAAAGGATCGCTGCTCAACTGCGAGCATCCGGCGGCGGTCAACAGCCGGCTGTCCGCGTGCCAGCGCGTGTCGGACATGATCTACGGCGCACTCGCGCAGGCGCTGCCGAACAAGGTGATGGCGGCCGGCAACGGCTGCTGCGCCGCGGCGGTGTTCAGCGGCAGCACCGATAACGGCGAACTCTGGGTCTATCTGGAGACGATCGGCGGCGGCGGCGGCGCGCGGCCCACCGCCGACGGCCTGAGCGGTATTCACGTGCATCTGACCAACACGTCGAACCTCCCCGTCGAGGCACTCGAACAGGAATATCCGCTGACGCTGCTGCGCTACGAACTCGTCAACGATTCGGCAGGCGCCGGCACCTGGCGCGGCGGCATGGGGCTGCGCCGCGTGTATCGCGCCGAACGCGCTTGCCAGATCAACGTCGAGACGTCGCGGCTGGGCTCGCAACCGTGGGGCCTCGAAGGCGGCGGCGCGGCGCAAGGCTCGTCGTGCAGCGTCAACGGCGCGCCGCTGGCGGGCAAAACAACGCCGCTGAAGCGCGGCGACATCGTCGAGATCCTGACGCCGGGCGGCGGCGGCTACGGTCCGCCGCAAGCACGCAAGCCCGAAGACCTGCGGCGCGATCTCGTCGAGCAGCGCATTTCCGATGCGTTCGCGCGGCGCGAGTATGGCGAACTCGTGCTGCAGACGCAGTGATCCGTATCGCTCTTCGAAGCAACCTTCCCTTCATGGAGACTTTTTAGATGGCTGAGCTACAGGTGCAGAAACTGAAGTCAGGCAGCGTGTACGAAGACAAAAACAGCTACTCGCGCGCCGTGGTGGTCGACAACTGGGTGTTGGTCGCGAACACCGCGGGCCGTCACTACCGCACGCGTGAAATCTCGAAGGACCCGGCCGAGCAGACGCTGCAATGCTTCGCCAACATCGAAGGTGCGCTGAAGGCGGTCGGCGCGAGTCTCGCCGACGTGGTGCGCTCGCGTATCGCGATACCGAACCTCGACCATAAGGAAGCCGTGATGGCGGTCGTCTCGGAGAAATTCAAGGACATCGATCCGGCCGCGACCATCACCGCGACGCCGCTCGCGGGCACGGAATATCTGGTCGAAATCGAAGTCACCGCGTATCGCGGCGCAGGCGCGGCGCGCACCGAGAAAATGCGCGTAAGCCTGTAACGGATGTCCCGGCCCGGCGTTCCGCGAGCAGCTTGCGCGGGGGCCGGAAAGCGGCGCGCACTGGCCTCGCCTGGCCGGCCAGTTCGCGTTATCACTTCGTGTATCCTCCGAGGACTTTAGGCGATGCTTCAGGAGAAAGGAAGATGACGAAGATGACGGCCAACGGCAAAAAGGAGCCTGAAACGCAGTCCGACGGCATGCCGGAGGACATGATTCAGGCAGAGCGTCAGCAACGCATGATCGACTGGTTCGAGCAGAACGTCGGCGGGTCGAATCAGGAATTGTCGCGCCTGTTCAATGCATCGGTGTCGACCATCCGGCGCGATCTCGACGCGCTCGCCGCGCGTGGCGTGGTCCGGCGTACGCACGGCGGCGCAGTGCGTATCCGCCAGCGCTCGACCTACGAGCCGAGCGTCGACGAAGCGCGCTACACGGCGTCGGAAGAGAAACGCGCGATCGCAGTCGAAGCGGCGAAACGGCTCTCCGAGGACCAGAGCATTCTGATCGATACCGGTTCGACGATGCACGAGTTTGCGCAAGTGGTCGGCGAACTCGACATCTCGTTGACCGTGGTGACCTGCGATCTGATGGTCGCGAGCCTGCTGACGCGCAAGCCGCACGTAAAGCTGATCGTGCCGGGCGGCCAATGCCGGCCGCGCGCGTACACGCTGCTCGGCGAGCCCGGCATGTCGTTTTTGCATGACATGCGGGTCGACCAGTGCTTTCTGTCGGCGCAAGCGGTCGACTACGAATGCGTGTCGGACACGTCCCTTGAACTGGTCACGCTCAAGCGGGCGATGATCCGCGCCGCGAGCAAGACCACGCTCATGATCGACAGCAGCCGGTTCGCGGGACGTGCGATCCACGGTATCGCAGACGTTGCCGACATCAACGAAATCATCACCGACGACGGTCTTGCGGACAACGAGTTCCAGCAATACCGGCAGTTGGGCGTGAAGGTGACGCGCGTGCAGCTCGACGACGCGGCGTCCGACCTCGCCGGTGATTCCCCACCCGGTCCGCCATGAAGATCACGCAAGTCGATATCTATCTCGCTCGCAGCGGCAAGCTGCATCCGATCATCGTCGAGGTCAGCACCGACGAAGGGATTTGCGGCATCGGCGAAGCGGGCGTGGCCTACGGACGCGGCGCCCATGCCGCCGCGGGCATGCTGAAGGATCTCGCACCCGATCTGATCGGCCGCGATCCCGCTCGTATCGAAGCATTTTCGACACACGTATACGACCATACGTTCTGGGCCAAGGGCGGCGGCACCATCGTGTTCGCCGCGTTGAGCGCACTGGAACAGGCGCTTTGGGACATCAAGGGTCGCGCGTGCGGCCTGCCGGTCTATCAATTGCTCGGCGGCGCAGTCAATGATCGCATTCGCTGCTATGCAAACGGCTGGTACGAAGCCGCGCAGACACCCGACGAATTCGCCCGGGCCACCGAGCGTCCGCTCGCCGACGGCTACACAGCGCTCAAGTTCTATCCGCTCGGTCAGATGCTTGGCGTGAACATGCGCCACGTCAGCCAGCGCTCCATTACACGCGAGCAGGCCGATCTCGCGGTAGCACGCGTGAAAGCGGTACGCGAAGCGATCGGTCCGGATGTCGACCTGATGCTCGATTTGAGCGGCGGACTGAGCGCCGCCGAAGCAGCGAGGCTGTGCAACCGCTTCGAGCCGTACGACATTCAGTTCGTCGAAGAACCCACTGATCCGTCCGATGCCGATGCCATGGCGTGGGTCGCCGCGCGCACGTCGATTCCGCTCGCAGCGGGCGAACGCAACTATGGACGCCACCAGATGCGTGCGCTCATCGAGACGCGCGCGGTCGACATCGTCCAGCCGGACCCGTGCAACACGGGCGGCATCATGGAAACCAAGAAGATCGCCGCCATGGCCGAAGCATTCGGAATGCGCGTCGCGCCGCATGTGTGCGGCAGTCCGCTCGCGACCCAGGTCGCCCGGCATCTGGCTATCAACCTGCCGAATATATCGATGCTCGAGCTGTATCCGTATTTCCGCTTTCACGACGGCTACATCGACACGGTGCGCGATGCGCCGGAGGCGTCGGTCAAGGAGGGCTACCTGAGTCCGCCCGAAGGACCCGGGCTCGGCGCCGAACTCAATCGCGACGCACTCGCGCCATTCCTGTGTGAACGCATCGGCGGCCCATCGCGCTGAGCGGCCGCGGCGGCAACCCGGTCGAAGTACAAGACAAGCGAATAGATAACCTGGAGAGAGACAATGAAAGATCCGCATGCGATACATCAATCACTGCAATTCCAGCCGTCACCAACCGATCTCACACGGATAGCGGGTTCGCAACAGCGCCGCGTGGTGATAGCGTCGGCGCTCGGATGGGGACTCGATGGTTTCGATCACACGATGTTTGCGCTCGCGCTCGGCGCAATCCTGACGACACTGCATCTCTCCGTCGGCGTGGGCGGCACGATCTCGACGGCAAGCCTCGTCGCATCGGCCATCGGCGGGCTGTTCGGCGGCGCGTTCGCGGATCGCTACGGACGCGTTCGCGTGCTGGTGTGGGTGGTAGTCGGCTTCAGCATATTCACCGCGTTGACGGCAACCGCGCAGAATGCCACGCAGCTGGTGCTGTGGCGAACGCTCGAAGGACTGTGCTTCGGCGCCGAGTGGCCCGTGGGTGTCGCGTTGCTGTCGGAGTACACCGCCGACGAGCGCCGCGGCCGGATGATGGCGGTGATGCAAAGCGCGTATGCGATCGGCTGGGCGTTGTCGACGATTGCCTACTTCGTGATGTTCTCGATCATGCCGGCCGACGTCGCGTGGCGCTGGCTCTTCGTGCTCGGCCTCCTGCCGGCGATTGCGATCTTCGTTGCACGGCGCGGCATTCATGAACGCCGATCGGGGAATGGCCGCTCGGAGCAAGCGGCGCTCGCCTCGATCGGACGCCTCTTTCATCGCGATCTGCGCCGCGTGACGATGTTCTCGACGATTTTCATGGTCGGCGGTCACGGCACCTACTATTCGATCGTCACATTCCTGCCGCTCTATCTCGGGACCGAACGCGGCCTGCACGTCGCCGGCACGACGACGTTCATGCTCATCCAGATTCTCGGCGGCTTCATCGGGTATGTGTCAGTCGGCTGGTTTCACGACCGCTTCGGCCGCCGCCCGACGCAAACCGCAACGATCCTCTTTTCGATGATTGCGATCGCCGCCTTTCTCTACCTGCCGGTCCAATCGCTCACGACCGGCTATGTGCTGGTGTTCCTGGTCGGCGCGAGCATCTCGTCATGCGCCGGCGGGCTCGGCGCGATCCTGTCCGAGCAGTTTCCGGGCGCGGTGCGCGGCGCGGGGATCGGCTTCGCCTACAACGTCGGGCGTGGTATCGCGTCGTTCGGTCCGATGCTGATCGGCTTCATGGCAAAACAGCACGGCCTCGGCTGGTCGATGATGGTCGTCGCGGTCGCGTGCGCGGTACTGTCGAGCGCGGCACTCTGGGCACTGAGCGAAACGCTCGGATTGAAGATTTCGGAACTGGACAAGAATTTCAAGTGAGTTCGTTGCAGAGGTTTTATACATCTGCCGCAATATTCTCAACAATATGTACCTCTAATTATTTATGGAGACAACATGAGTCCTGCCGTGCCGACCCATCAACACTACATCGACGGCGCCTTCGTGCCGGCTAATGAACATCTCGATGTCGTCAATCCCGCAGATGGCGCCCTGCTCTCGCGCGTACCGGTGGCTAACGCCGCACAAGTGGCGCTAGCCGTGGACGCCGCTCGCCGCGCCCAGCCCGCCTGGGCGAAGCGCACGCCGCTCGATCGCGCGAGCTTTCTGCGGCGGATCGCAACCAAAGTACGCGAGCACGCGCCACATCTTGCGCGCACCATCATGCTCGAGCAGGGCAAGATTCTCGGCCTCGCCGAAGTCGAAGTGAATTTCACCGCCGACTATCTCGACTATATGGCTGAGTGGGCGCGCCGCATCGAAGGCGAGATTGTCACGAGCGACCGTCCGGGTGAAAACATATTCCTGTTCCGCAAACCCATGGGGGTCGTCGCGGGCATCCTGCCGTGGAACTTTCCGTTCTTCCTCATTGCGCGAAAAATGGCGCCGGCGCTCCTGACCGGCAACACCATCGTCATCAAGCCGAGCGAGGAAACGCCGAACAACTGCTTCGAATTCGCGCGGCTCGTCGCCGAAACCGATTTGCCGCCGGGCGTCTTCAACGTGGTGAGCGGCGCGGGCGAGGTCGGCGCCGCACTCGCTGCGAGCGATCGCATCGACATGGTGAGCTTTACCGGCAGCGTACCGACGGGCGCGAAAATCATGGCGGCGGCCGCGGGCAACCTCACCAAGGTCAACCTGGAACTAGGCGGCAAGGCACCGGCCATTGTGCTGGCCGACGCGGACCTCGATCTCGCGGTCAAGGCGATTCACGCATCGCGCGTCATCAACACGGGGCAGGTGTGCAACTGCGCGGAACGCGTCTACGTGGAGCGCGCCGTGGCCCCGGCGTTCATCGACAGGATCACGTCCGCGATGGCGGCGACACGCTATGGCGATCCCGGCAAGGATAACGGGCTCGACATGGGCCCGCTCATCAATGCCCGCGCGCTGGAGAACGTAACAGCGAAGGTTCGCACGGCTATAGCGCAGGGCGCGACGGCAACCACCGGCGGCGCAATCGCCGAGCGCGCGTCGGGCTATCACTATCAACCGACCGTACTAGTCGATTGCCGCGCCGACATGAACATCATGCGCGAGGAAATCTTCGGGCCGGTGCTGCCGATCCAGATCGTCGACGGACTCGACGAGGCGATCGCCCTGGCGAACGATTCAGCTTACGGGCTGACATCCTCGATCTACACGCGCAGCCTCTCGCATGCAATGCAGGCGAGCCGTGAACTCGATTTTGGCGAAACCTATGTCAATCGCGAGAATTTCGAAGCGATGCAAGGCTTTCACGCGGGCGTGCGCCGCTCGGGTATTGGCGGTGCGGACGGCAAGCATGGTCTGTACGAGTACACGCACACGCACGCCGTCTACATGCAGGCATAAAGCGGCGCCAGTGGGATAGCGCCCGCGAGGGGCTATCCGCTGGCAAACACATGCTCGAAACAGCACACGCAGCATGTGTCCCGTCAGTTTATTCCGGATAACGAATAAAAGCGTTTCTAACAACTGTATCAAGATTTGGAGGAAATCAATGAAAAAGGTCGTGATGATGTTGGCATGCGGGGCGGCTGCGAGTCTCGCACACGCGCAAAGCTCCGTCACGCTATATGGCGTCGTGGACGAGGGCCTCCAGTACACGAACAATCAGGGCGGCAAATCGTCGTGGGCCATGTCGCAAGGCGGTCTCGGCAGCAGCAAGTGGGGGCTCACCGGCACCGAAGATCTGGGCGGCGGACTGCATGCCTTTTTCAAGCTGGAAAACGGCTTCAATCCGAGCAACGGCGCGCTCGGCAATAACGGCGCTCTGTTCGGGCGGATGGCCTACGTTGGCGTGGGCAGCGACCAGTACGGACAGATCCGGCTCGGCAAACAGTACGACCTGCTGTTTGAAAGCCTTGTACCGCTGTCGGCGGCGGGTAAATTTGCGGGCGGCCTCGGCGCGCACGCCGGCGACGTCGACAACGTATGGGGCGACTTCAACCTCAACAACGCAGTCAAGTATCTTTCGCCGACGCTCGCGGGCTTCCAGTTCGGTGCGGCCTACGCATTCGGCAACGTCGCGGGATCGATGGGCCGCAATCAGGTCGTCAACTTCTCGCTCACCTATGGCAATGGACCGCTTTCCGTAGCGGCGGCCTACATCAAGGTGAACAATCCGGCGACGGCAGTGTGGAACGCGAGCGCGCCGCCGGTCGCGAACGAGGCATTCGCGAATCCGCTGACGACGCCGATCTACCGCGGCTATGCGAGCGCATCTTCGCTACAGATCGCGGGCGGTGGGGCGAAGTACCAGTTCGGCGCATCGAACTTTGGGCTGTTGTACACGAACGCACAGTTCCACGATGCCGTCGTCACCACGACGACACCACTCGGCGGCAACGCGCACTTCGACACGCTGGAAGGCAACTACACCTTCAACGTGACGCCGGCGCTGCTGCTCGGCGCCGCCTACAGCTACACGTGGGCAGGCGACGCGCATTACGGCCAGTTGAACCTGGGCTCGACCTATCTGCTTTCAAAGCGCACGCTGCTTTACGTGAGCGGCGTATGGCAGCACGCGAGCGGGACGAATTCGGTGGGTACCGAGGCCGTGGCGGCCAACAACAACATCACGCCATCGGACACGCCTAACCAGGTCGTGGTGCGCGTGGGCATCCGCCACAGCTTCTAGAGCGCATGGGGCTCGCGCTCGCATCCGCTATCTGGCTTCGAACCGTTCGCGCGGGCGAGACGCAACGGCATCGGTGAAACTCATCGATGCCGATTCGAACCAGGCACACCCTCGCCGGAGCGCCACTCTCACCACGACGCTCCGGCCTCCTCCTCACGCAGGAACCCGCGCGATCAGAAGAACCCGAGCGCCTCCGCCTGATAGCTGACGAGCAGGCACTTCGTCTGCTGGTAGTTCGACAGCGCGGCCCTGTGCGTCTCGCGCCCGATGCCCGACTGCTTGTAGCCGCCGAACGCCGCATGCGCCGGATACAGGTGATAGCAGTTCGTCCACACGCGGCCCGCCTCGATCTCGCGGCCCATGCGATACGCGCGCGTGCCGTTGCGCGTCCACACGCCCGCGCCGAGACCATAGAACGTGTCGTTCGCCAGTTCGATCGCCTCCTGCTCGTCCTTGAACGTCATCACCGACGCGACCGGCCCGAAGATCTCCTCCTGGAACACGCGCATCCGGTTATTGCCGAGCAGCATGGTCGGCTTCACATAGAAGCCGGTGCCGAGTTCCGCGACAGGCGCGGTGCGCTCGCCGCCCGTCAGGCACTGCGCGCCCTCGTCGCGGCCGATGTCGATGTACGAGAGGATCTTGTCGAGCTGCTGCTGCGACGCCTGCGCGCCGATCATCGTCTGCATATCAAGCGGATGGCCGGCCTTGATACGCTCGACGCGCGCGATTGCCTTCTCGATGAAGCGCTCGTAGATCGACTCCTGAATCAGCACGCGCGACGGACACGTACACACTTCGCCCTGATTCAGCGCGAACATCGCGAGTCCTTCGAGCGCTTTGTCGAGGAACGCATCGTCCTGATCCAGCACGTCGGCGAAGAAGATATTCGGGCTCTTGCCGCCGAGTTCGACCGTCGACGGAATCAGATTGTCGGCCGCTGCACGCAGGATGTGTTTGCCCACCGGCGTCGACCCGGTAAACGCGATCTTCGCGATCCGCTTGCTGGTTGCCAGCCGTTCGCCCGCTTCCCTGCCGAAGCCGTTCACGATGTTGATCACGCCCGGCGGGAACAGCTCGCCAATCAGTTCCATGAGCACGAGCACCGAGGCGGGCGTCTGCTCGGCCGGCTTCATCACGACGCAGCAGCCGGCGGCGAGCGCCGGCGCAAGCTTCCAGGCCGCCATCAGCAGCGGAAAATTCCACGGAATGATCTGGCCGACGACGCCGAGCGGCTCGTGGAAGTGATATGCGACCGTGTTGTCGTCGATCTCGGAGATCCCGCCTTCCTGCGCGCGGATGCAGCCGGCGAAATAGCGGAAGTGGTCGACCGCGAGCGGGAGGTCGGCAGCCATGGTCTCGCGCAGCGGTTTGCCGTTGTCGATCGTCTCCGCGACCGCGAGCAGCTTCAGGTTCTTCTCCATCCGGTCGGCGGCGGCGAGCAGCAGGTTCGAGCGCTCCGCCGCGGACGTCTTGCCCCATTTGCGCCGCGCCGCATGCGCCGCATCGAGCGCCAATTCGACGTCCTCGCCGCGCGAGCGCGGTACGCGGCAGAACGGCTGGCCGTTAATCGGCGACACGTTCTCGAAGTATTCGCCGTTGGCAGGCGGCACCCATCGACCGCCGATGTAGTTGTCGTACTGCCGGCGATACGGATAGTCGACGTCGAGGCCGAGTTGCTTCAAATCAAAGGGATTCATGGTGTGTCTCCGGTTGATGATGCTGATTTGACGGATGCCATATCACGTGTCTCCATTGGACGGTTGGCACAGGAAAGCGGGACTGCATTTAATCGCCTTTATCGACGGGCGGCGGCGTCGCCATCACGCTCGCGCGCAGCGCCGACATGACCGAGTCGATCAGCCCATCGGACGGCACCACACCGGTTCGGGAAAGCGCCTCCTGTACGCTGACCACACGCCGCGCGTCATAGCGCCGTCCGCTTTCGATGGCCTGCTCGAAAGCATTGGCCCGCTGGTTGATCTCCTCCGGATCGGCGCTGACCAGCAACACCGCATGGGCCAACACGGCATGCCGCGACGCATGCGAACCCACGTCCGAGCGCACTCCGCGCCAGTATTGCGCGGTACCGGCAAGCTTTCGTGCATCGTCCGGCGGCCCCCAGGCCAGGTTGAAGCGTCCGTCGCAGAATGAGCCTTGCACCGCCTGCCAATGTGTCTGAAGCCCCAACGTGCCGAGCGCCTCGCGCAGGATTTCGCATAGATGCCGATACACCCCGTCGGAAAGCGCGCCCACGGTGCCCCGCACCAGGTAGGCCAGGCTCAGGTTGAGAATGCCGGGCCCCTGCGGTACCAGCCCGCCGCCCGACATGCGCAGAAAAACCGGGCACCCGTGCCGCGCGAATTCGGCGCGAGCGCTCTCCAGAGCGGCGAAGCGCCGATAACTGCGCGGCACCACCAGCGACAGCGGGGCCTGCCACAGGTGCGCGACGCACCGGCCCGTCTCGGCCAGCTGCAGCAGCGCCGTCTCCGCGACGAGGGGGTCCGCGGCATCGGCATCGAAGTCGACGATGTCAAATGGCATAGGCTCACGAAGGCTCACGAAAACTCGCAAAAGCTCAGATCGGCAGATATGCCCTTCTCGCAGAGAAGCACCGACTCACTTCAGTCTGGGCTGAACGATGATTTTCACGGCCGACTCATTGTTGTGGATCAGGGTCTCGAATCCTTGCGAAATCAGTTTGTCTAACTGAATGCGCTGGGTGATGAACGGCGCCAGATCGATCTTGCCGTCCTCCACCAGCTTGATGGTTGCCTGATGGTCGTTGCAATACGCGATCGTGCCGCGCACGTCCAGTTCCTTCATGACCACGCTGTGCACGTTGATCGTGGCCGGATGGCTCCAGATCGACACGATCACCACCACGCCGGACGCAGCGGTCGCGGCCACCAGCGTGTCCAGCACCTTGTTCACGCTGGAGCATTCGAACGCCACGTCCACACCCTTACCGCCCGTGATCTTCATGACTTCCGCGACCACCTCCCCTTCGGTCGGGTCCAGGATGTAATCGGCAACGCCGGATTCGCGGGCTTTTTCCTTGCGCGCCGCACTCAGCTCCGTCACGATGACGCGCAGACCCTTGGCTTTCAGAATCGCCGACAGCAACAGACCAATCGGGCCCGCGCCGCCGACCAGCGCGACATCGCCAGCCTTGGCGCCGCTGCGGGTGAAGGCATGGTGCCCCACCGACAAGGGTTCGATCAGCGCCGCCTGATCGAGCGGAATAGCGTTGGAAACCGGATGCACCCAGCGGCGTTTGACCGCAATCTTTTCGGACAGGCCGCCGCCACGGCCCCCCAGGCCGATGAAATTCATGTTCTTCGACAGATGATACTTGTCGCCCGGCCCGGTCGGCACGTCGTCGGCCACGATGTAGGGCTCCACCACCACATGCTGGCCGACTTCGATATCGGTCACGCCGTCACCCACGGCATACACCACGCCGGAAAACTCATGCCCCATGGTGATGGGAGCGGACTCCCCGGAGATCGGATGCGGATGGCCGCAAGGCGGAATGAAAATCGGCCCCTCCATGAATTCGTGCAGATCCGTGCCGCAGATACCGCACCAGGCCACGTCGATGCCAACGGTGCCCGGCGCCACGACAGGCTCGGGGATGTCTTCGATGCGGATGTCGCCGCGATCATAAAAACGTGCTGCTTTCATGGTTCGGATTCCCTGGTTGGTTCTGCATGACATGAGGTGATCCAGGACGCCTCGCCCCCTGCTGCGCCTGCGCCACAGGATCGAGGCGTCCTGGAGATCGGCTGGCTTGCCTTGAGATGCCGTGCCCGGCACGGCATTCGGAAGGAGCGTCGTCGCCAACGCACGCCGGCCTGCTTCACGGGTTCAGATGCCGGCGCAGCAGTGCATTCACCTCGTTGGCCTTCTCCATCTGCGGCATATGGCCGGCGCCGTCCAGCAGTTCCACCGTCGCGCCGGCGGGCGCGGCCCTGGCATGGCTGCTCGGAATGACCTGATCCTCGCGGCCCCAGATCACCAGCACCGGCTTGCCGAAGCTGCCTAGCGCCTTGCCGGGCTGTTCGCTCTGCCTGCCGCCGCCGAACAGTTGAGTACCCAGCGCGCCGAGCGCTTCGGTCACGCCGTCCAGGCGCTTGTACTTGAGCAGGTCGTCCAGCAGCTGGCGGCTCACCAGCGCGGGGTCGGCGAACAGCAGCTCGGCCACGGGCTTGAGTTCGCGGCGCGAATCGGTACGCACGAAGCCGTCGGTATAGCCGGCGTTGACCTCGTCGCCGAAGCCGGCGCTGTCGATCAGCGCCAGCGAGGCCGCCTTCTGCGGCGCGTCCACGGCGATCTGCGCCGCGACGCCGCCACCCATCGAGTGGCCGACCAGGTGCGCCGACGTCACGCCGATGGCCTCCATGAACTTGCCGACGAAAGCCGCCTGCGCCTTGAGCGTGGTGCCGGCCAGCTTGATCGCGGACTGCCCGTGCGCCGGCAGGTCCAGCGCGATCACCGGATGCTTCTCGGCCACCGCGTCGAGGTTGAACAGCCAGTTGTTCAGGTCGCCGCCGAAGCCGTGGATAAAGAGCACCGGCGTGCCCGACGCCGGCCCGCGACGCGCGTAGCGCACGCGAATGCCGTCCACCTCCGCATAGTCGAACGCCGGGCCGGCGTCTTCGTCGTCGCTGTCGGCGGCCGGCACCTCGAACGCGGCGACGTAGGCGTCGATGTCCGCATCGCTCACGTCCAGCTCCGCCAGCACGCCGAGCAGCGCCTTGACCGGCAGCGTCTCGCCGCTTTGCGCGACGATGCGGCGCAGCAGTCCGGCATCGGCGGCTTCCACCGCGTTGGAAATCTTGTCGGTATCCACGTCGACCAGCGCCGTGCCGACTTCGATGCGCTCGCCTTCCCGGACCAGCCAGTCCTGCACGGTGCCTTCGCGCATCTCGAGTCCCCACTTGGGCATCACGATCGGGGTTATCGCAGCCATCAGTTCTTCCCTCCTTGCATCGTGCGGCGCGCCGCCTCCGCGATCTGCGCGGCGCTCGGGATGTACAGGTCTTCCAGCGCGGGCGAGAACGGCACCGGCGTATGCGGCGGGCAGACCATCTCGATGCCGGCCTTGAGCGCGCCGAACGCGCGCTGCGCGACCTGCGCCGAAATGTCGGTGGCGATATTGCAGCGCGGGCTGGCCTCGTCCACCACCACCAGACGGCCGGTGTTCTCGACCGTTTCCAGCACGGTGTCGATATCGAGCGGCGACAGCGTGCGCAGATCGACGATCTCGGCCTCGATGCCTTCCCTGGCCAGCGTCGCGGCGGCTTCCAATGCCCGATGCACCATCAGGCCGTAGGTGACGATCGATACGTGCTTGCCGTCGCGCACGATGTTGGCCTCGCCGAAGGGGACCGTATACGAGTTCTCCGGCACTTCGCCTTCGAAGCCGTACAGGTTCTTGTGCTCGCAGAAGATCACCGGATCGTTGTCGCGGATGGCCTGGATCAGCAGCCCCTTGGTGTCGTAGGGCGTGGACGGGCACACCACCTTGAGGCCGGGGATGTGCGTGAACAACGGCGTCAGCATCTGGCTGTGCTGGGCGGCGGCCCGAAAGCCGGCGCCGACCATCGCGCGGATCACGACCGGCGTTTCGGCCTTGCCGCCGAACATGTAGCGAAACTTCGCGGCCTGGTTGTAGATCTGGTCGAAGCACACGCCCATGAAGTCGATGAACATCAGCTCGGCGATCGGCCGCATGCCGCACGCGGCCGCGCCGATCGCCGCGCCTATGTAGGCGGACTCGGACAGCGGCGTGTCGAGCAGGCGATCGCCGTGCTTGGCGTACAAGCCCTTGGTCACGCCGAGCACGCCGCCCCACGCGTCCTTTTCGCCATTCGCGCCGGCACCGCCGACGATGTCCTCGCCCAACATGATGACGCTCGGGTCGCGGGTCATCTCCTGGTCGATCGCCTCGTTGATCGCCAGCTTCATGCTCAGTTTGCGGGCCATGGTCAAGTCTCCTGATTGAATGATGGGATCGGTCGTCGCAAAGTGCTTTCAATAGCTGACGTAGACGTCCGCGAGCAGGTCCTCGGGGCCCGGCAGCGGCGCCGCCTTGGCCTCCACGACCGAATGCTCGATCAGCGCCGCGACCTCGCGATCGATCGCCTCCAGCTCATCGCGCGCAATCACCTCCGCGCGCGTCACCACCTGCGCGAACTTCCTGATGCAGTCCTTATTGCCGCGAATCTCGTCGAGTTCGCCGGGTGCGCGATAGGTCTGCGCATCGCCTTCGAAGTGGCCGTAGAAGCGCACTGTCTTGCATTCGAGCAGCGATGGCCCGCCGCCCTCGCGCGCGCGCCGGATCACTTCGCCCGCGGCCTCGTGCACCGCGAAGAAGTCGGTGCCGTCCACCGTCACGCCCGGAATGCCGAAGCCGGCCGCGCGATCGACATAGCTATCCACGGCCGTGCCGTATTCGCGCGCGGTCGATTCGGCATAGCCGTTGTTCTCGATCACGAAGATCACCGGCAAATTCCAGACGGCGGCCAGGTTCAGGCTTTCGAGAACCGTGCCCTGGTTCGACGCGCCGTCGCCGCAGAACGTGATGCCGACCTCGCCTTTGCCGCGGAACCTCGCGGCCAGCGCCGCGCCGCAGATCAGCGGCGCGCCGGCGCCGAGAATGCCGTTGGCGCCCATCATCCCCTTCGACAGGTCCGCGATATGCATCGAGCCGCCCTTGCCGTTGCAGGAGCCCCCCTTGCGGCCGTAGATCTCCTTCATCATCGCCACCGGGTCCACGCCCTTGGCGATGCAATGGCCGTGGCCGCGGTGCGTGCTTGCAATGCGGTCGCCGTCGCCCAGGTGGTGCAGAATGCCGACCCCGGTCGCTTCCTCGCCGGCATAGAGGTGGACGAAGCCGGGAATGTCGCCGCGGCCGAAGTCGACGTGCAGCCGCTCTTCGAACTCGCGGATCGTGCGCATCTTGCGGTAGACCGCGAGCAGCGTCTCCTTGTCGAGCGGCAAGCGGGCCTGCCCTGCTGCGATGTCTGCGTCCATGTCTGTCTCCTGTTTCAGGTTTGGGGAGTGAGGGGGCGGAATCCGGCAACGGGCAGGCTCGCGCCCGCGGCGCTGCGCATCAGTTGCGCGTCCGCCGCATAGCTCATGCAGGCGGCCACGTCGATGCTGTGAAAGGCGTTCTCGTGCAGGGTCACGAAGACTTCATCGTGCGGACCGAAGGTCAGCTCGCGCTCGCCGTCGAGCGCGACGATGCCGGCGCGCTGCCGCACACGCTGCGGCACGGCATGTTCGAGGCGGTGCCAGACGGCGATCGGCACCGGCCGCAACAGGCCGGGCGCGATCGGCGCAATCAATTCGAACGCGCCATGGCCCGGGCTGGCGAGCTCGACGGCGAGGCCGCCGGATTCGTCCCGGCCGATCGGCTCGATCAGGCCGGCGATGGCGGACAGGCCGATTGCCTGCGGACTCGCGTACGACACGTAGACCGCGGCCAGCGTGTCGGTCTTCCATACGGCGCGCGCGCCGATGTATTGCTCGCGGGAGATGACCGCGTCCACCAGCGCGATATCGCGCCGTACTGCTCCGTTCGGCTCGCGAATCGTCACGTCCAGGCGCTTGTTGCTCGCGAGCGCGCACGAGGCTGGAATCCGTCCGCTGGCGAACAGGCCGGTCGCGAGGCCGGTGATGGTGGGTTCGCGCATGTCGGGAAAGGCATTGTTGGTACCCGTGGAGATCCCGACGATCGGTACTTCGCCGCACTCGCGAACCACGGCGCGATGCGTGCCGTCACCGCCGAGCACCACGATGGCGGCAACGCCCGCCTCGCGCATCATGTGCGCGGCGCGCAGCGTGTCGTCCACGCTGCCGGTAACCGGCATGTCCAGGTACTCGACGGCCGCCAGCGCGGCATCGGGCCCTTGCGAGCGCGCCAGATGCCGCTGCAGCATGACCCGCAGCCCCTCGCGGTCCGGCATCATCAGCACGCGGCCAACCCCACCGGCGGCCAGCGCGGCCAGCAGCCGCAGCACGATATTGACGCGATCGGCCAGTTGCAGGCTGTTCGCGTTGGCGATGACCCGGCGGATGTCGCGTGCCGAAATGGGATTGGCAATGATGCCAACCCGCGGCGGACGAACCGGACAAGGTTCGCGCATGCCTGTCTCCTGATGTGCGTGTTCTGACAGGCGTAAATACCGCAACGACTATGCCAATGCCGCATCCCCCGGGATGGGCGGAAAATCTACGGGAATACCCCCGGGAATAGGGACGCGAAGGGGCATGAAGGGACGCGAATCGACGTGAAGCGCCGAATTGGAGCGTGCCGCCGAGACAGGTGTCACAGCGGCAACTGCATCGTGGTGGACAGTCGTATCGGTGAAACGCGGGCCGTGCCGTTAGCGCCGGCTCTCGCCGGCATCCGTGTCGCTGCGGTTGGGCGACTGGATGCCATAGCGCGCCATGCGGCGGTACAGCGTCATGCGGCTAATGCCGATCTGGCGGGCAACGGCGCTCAGGTTCCAGCCGGACGCGCGCAGGTACTGCATGAGCAGCATGCCCTCGGGCGGCAGAACGGCCGGTTCCAACGCCGCGGCCGAATGCGTCGCCACGCCGGCAGCCTCGCGCGCCGCCACGGCTGCCTCGCCGATACCTTCGGGCAGGTCATCCACTTCGATGTGGCCATGACTGCAAACCGCGCGCGCATATTCGAGCGCGTTGCGCAGTTCGCGCAAATTGCCCGGCCAGCGATGACGATGCAGCCGCTCGCGCGCCGCGTCCGAGATCGTGAAACCGGACTCGCGCTCCGGTACGGCAAGCAGCTTCTGCACGAGCCAGTCCAGATCGCTGCGCTCGCGCAGCGGCGGCAGCACAAAACGCGCACCGTTGAGACGGTAGTACAGATCCTCGCGAAACCGCCCGCTGCTGATCAGCTGATCGAGCGAGTGGTGAGTGGCCGAAATGACTCGCACATCGACGGGCACCGGACGCGAAGCGCCGATCGCCAGCACCTCGCCCTCGGACAGCACCCGCAGCAGACGCGACTGCAACTCGCGCGGCATGTCGCCAATCTCGTCGAGGAACAGCGTACCGCCGTTTGCCGCCTCGATCAGGCCGCGCTTGGGCCTGGAACCGGCGCCCGAGAAACTGTTGGGCAGATGCCCGAACAACTCGCTCTCGATCAGCGTTTCGGGAATCGCCGCGCAATTGACCGCGATAAATGGACCATTGCGGCGTGAACTGGCCCGATGCAGCGCCTTGGCAAAAAACTCCTTGCCGCTGCCGGTCTCGCCGTTGATGAGCAGGTTGATGCGCGAATCGACCAGCTTGGCGGCACGCTGCAATTGCTGCTGCAACATCGCATCGCCACCGCATAGGGCCTCCAGTTCGGGGGGCAGCGGCAGCGATGCGCTGTCCGGCATTCCATGCTGCAAACGCAGCACCGGCGGCATCACGCTCAGGTAGAGCCGTTTTCCGCTATGGCTCAGCCGCACGACGCGCTGCTCACTGGGCCGCGAGTAGACGAAGCGGCCCAGGTCTTCCTGACGCGCCTCGAACAACGCCTCGAAGCGCAGGCCGATCAGCGACAGCCCCCTCGCCTCGACACCGGGCTCGGCGATCAGCATTTGCTGGGCGCGACGGTTATGGCCCGAGATCCGGCCATCGGCGTCGAGGGCGATCAGGTACTCCGGGTTGACGTCGAGGAACTCGGACGCCGGACTGAGCTTGAGCATCCAGTCCTGCCGGTGCCGGCGCAAGAAATAGGCGTCCTCGATCTGATTGGCGTACATGCGTACCAGTTGCAGCGCAAGCATCTGGCTGTACTTCGCCTGCGGCGAACTCAGCGCGGAGATGTCGAGAATCGCATTGAGCTGACCATACGAATCGAACAGCGGCGCCGCGGTGCAGGTCAGCGGAATATGGGTCGCATCGAAATGATCGGCCTGATGTACGGTCAGGGCCTGACCCGTCGCCAGCGCCGTACCGACCGCACAGGTGCCCGCACCGTTTTCGCTCCATTCGGCGCCCAGATAAAGGCCGGCGCGTCGTAGCGCGGCGTCCGTATTGGCATTGCCGAGGTAGTCGACGGTGACGCCGTCGGCATCCGTCAGCAGCACCACGTAGCCCATGCCCCCTACCTGGCCGTACAGGGTTTCGAGGCCATGACGGGCAATCCGCGTGAAATCGTCGATGCGTTGCTGATGTTCGCGCAAGCGCATCTGCGGCAGAATGCGCGCTTCCTGCATGCGGGCCGGATCAAGACCGTACTGATGCACGCAACGCCGCCACGAACTCTGGATGATGGCATCGTGTGCGCGCGCGACGCCTGACGACTCGCCGGTAGTCGTCAGGACTACTGTCTCGATGTGCTCGCGTTGCCGCTGGTCCATCGCTGTCTCCTTACTACGCGCCTGATGCCGGGTGCGCCGGTACCGGCCAGCCTGCCACGCTGGCTCAACGTGCCGGGCGGTGCCTCCGGGCACATCACCGTGCAATACATCGCCGGGCGGCCATAGGGTCGGAGCCGCCATTTTTTGAAATTGAAATGCGGTCGCGAGGCGCCATGGGCTGTGCCTGCAGACGGGCCTGGCAGATTTCGAATTCAACGGTACCCGACTCGATAATGTATCCGACTGCCTCCGGATTGTGCAAATCCGGCGGCACGACGGCCTGCAAGCCAGCGTGAGCGAGCAGCAGGATTAGTTCCGCCACGGAGAGTCGCGAAACGACTCGGCGAGATACTCGACCAGTTGCCGCACCTTGGCCGGGACGAACTTGCGCGAGGGATACAGGGCAAACACGCCCAACTCGATGGATCGGTGCTCGGGCAGCACCTCGACCAGTTCCCCGCTCGTCATGACACCGTCGACCAGGAAACTGGGCAGCAGGACGATCCCCCGGTGCTGACGCGCCATGGCAAGGCAGGTATCGCCGCTGTTCGTGCGCACACGCGGCAGGACACGTGTCGTCACGATCTCGCCGGCATTCTCGAACTCCCATTGGTCGCCAAGAGAAAACAGGTTATAGGCAATGATGTCGTGCCGCTGCAGGTCCGAGGGATGAAGAGGCCGGCCTCGCGCCTGGAGATAGACCGGCGAGGCGCAGAGGATCATGCGCGTCGACGCGAGCTTGCGACCGACCAGTGAGCTGGAGGGTATGCGCGCGATACGCACGGCCATGTCGAAGCCTTCGTCGACGAGGTCGACGACGTGATCGGTCAGCGTCACCTCGAGCATCACATCCGGGTTGTCGGCGGTGAAGCGCCCCCATAGCGGCGCCAGATGAGACAGGCCGAACGTCATGGGCACGTTGACCTTCAACCGCCCGGACGCCGCACCGTGATGCGCGGCGAGTTCGGCCTCGGCCTCATCGACGCCGGCCAGCAGCGCACGGCATCGGGCGAGAAAGGTCTCGCCCTCCGAGGTGATCGAAAGCCGACGCGTGGTGCGATGGAGAAGGCGCACGCCCAGACGCTTCTCCAGCTCGCCGACCCGCTTTGAAACGGTCTGCTTTGAAAGTGCCATCGAATCGGCCGCGCCGGCGAAGCTGCCCGTATCGACGACCGTCGTGAAGACTTTCATCTCGTGGAAACGATCCATTGTCTCTCTCTCGTGGACAAACCATCAGGCTGCCTGCTGTTTATCTAGCGCGGCAGAATTTATAGAGTGTGCATCGTGAAAGCCCCATCCCATCACGTCAAGCAAGGAGTACGGCATGAGCAATAAAACGGCACCCGCGAACGGCAGCGCCCTCGACCTGACTTCGGGGCGTCGCAGATTCCTCGCGACTTCAGCAGCAGCAGCAACAGCAACGGCGTCCGGCCTGTTGGCTACGACGGCCTCGGCCGCAACCTGCCCCGATAAGCAATGGGTGAACCTGGGGGTGCCCTGGGAAGCGAGCTACGGCTACGTGCAGGCGATTCGCGTCGGCGACACGATCTACGTATCGGGTCAGCTAAGCCATGACGATACGGGCAAGCTGGTCGCCCCGGCGCCGGTCGATGCCAACGGTAAAGTCGTCGATTTCTCCAACATGGGCCTGCAGATGCGCCAGGCCTACGCGAATGCGACCAAGGTGCTGAAACTGCTCGGCTTCACGATGGCAAATGTGGTCGAGGAAACGCTCCTGGTTCTCGACGTGGACACGGCCTTTGCCGTGGCGGGCGACATTCGACGGCAGGCTTACGGCAGCAACATGCCGATCGTGACGAGTACGATGCTGGCGACGCCGCGCCTGGCGTTCGTCGGTCAGCTGATCGAGATTAAATTCGTCGCGCGTGTCATCTGAGTGACCAGCGGAATAGCGTCGGCGAGAGCCGGCTCTATTGCGGGCTACGTTTGCGCCACTGCCCCAGGTCGATGTCGATTCGCTCTTCAATCGAACCGCTCCAGTGAGTAGCGAAGCCCGCCTCCCGCAGGAGTTCGATCAGGCGACGCGAGAGCAGCAGGGTATGCTCGTCACGGGCCTGCGGAGTCGGGCCGATGCCGCTGAAAGACAGGTAAAGATGGCCAGTATCAACAGCGCGATCTACGTCCTGGCTGTGATAGAAACAGTAGCCTAGCAGCCCGGAGCCTGGGCCGCCCGCGGCCTTCCACACCTCCCGCGCATCGTCTTTCCCTTCCTGGTTGGTATTGCCCGCGCAATGCAGGGCGATGAAGTGTTCAACCCGAAGCGCCTGGAACACTTTCTCCAGGCGGTCGTATTCGGTAGGGTTTGACCATTCGGCTTCCATGGCGCGCTTGGCGGCTGTCGCCTGGGCCACCTCGGATTTCACCCAGACCAAGTCGTCGGCGTTAAGGTCGTCGGGATCGAGATATTCATCCGTGATGATCGCCTCGATGTCATCAAGGGCGTGGAATCCGCCCCACACCAGTTCATGGATGCGCCAATGGGTGTCCTGGGTATTCAGACTCAACGGCATTGCACTCTCCATTCGCGCTTGCGATCGCCCTCTGGGCATGCGGCGACGCAAGCTATATATAGCGAAATAATCAGGCCCGGTGATTCTAGCAGGCCTATTCTCCGCAATGGCTTGCGCTTGAAATGACAGAACACACGGAGATTTGACGCAACGGCGCGGCGAGCGGTCGCATGCCGGCCCGGTTTCGGGCGACTGCATAGGATCGCCAGGATTTATTCGTCGCATGCGGGATTCCGACCGCCATCCATTGATCGACTCTGTGGCCACGAAACGCCCAGACATTCAATTCATCCATTGCCACTCAACACAACCGCTAGAATTACAGTTTCAGCCCGGAATACGCCCATGTCATTTGCCTCGCTTGGCCTGATCGATCACTTGCTGCGTAATGTGCAGGACCTCAATTACCGGACACCTACGCCGGTGCAGGTCAAGGCGATTCCTGCCGTGCTCAGTGGCAAGGACGTCATGGCGGCGGCACAGACCGGCACCGGCAAAACGGCGGGTTTTGCGCTTCCGCTGTTGCAGCGGCTGGTGCAACACGGCCCGGCGGTGTCCAGCAACCGCGCGCGCGTTCTGGTGCTGGTGCCCACACGTGAACTGGCCGAACAGGTGCTGCAAAGCTTCGTCGGTTACGGCAAAGGCCTCGATTTGCGATTTCTGGCCGCTTATGGCGGCGTGAGTATCAACCCGCAAATGATGAAGTTGCGCAAAGGCGTGGATGTGCTCGTTGCCACGCCGGGCCGTTTGCTGGATCTCCATCGCCAGAACGCAGTGCAGTTTGATCAGGTACAAACGCTGGTGCTGGATGAAGCCGACCGCATGCTGGATCTGGGCTTTGCGCGCGAACTCAACGCCGTCTTCGCAGCGTTGCCGGCCCAGCGCCAGACCCTGCTGTTCTCCGCCACGTTTACCGAGGATATCCGCGCCATGGCGTCTGGCATTCTGCGCGGCCCGGTCGATATCAGCGTCAACCCGCCCAATGCCACGGCCAGCAAGATCAGGCAGTGGGTGGTGACGGTGGACAAAAAGAACAAGCCTGACCTGTTCATGCACCTTGTGGCCGAGAACAACTGGGAGCACGCGCTGGTGTTCGTCAAAACCCGCAATGGCGTGGATTACCTGGCGGCCATGCTGGATGACGCGGGCTATGCGGTCGACACCATCCACGGCGATAAACCGCAACCCGCGCGCCTGCGTGCGCTGGAGCGCTTCAAGACAGGCGAAGTACAGATGCTGGTCGCCACCGATGTGGCTGCGCGCGGGCTCGATATCGACGATCTGCCGCTGGTGATCAACGTTGATCTGCCGATCGTGGCGCAAGACTATGTGCACCGTATTGGCCGCACCGGCCGTGCAGGTGCCAGCGGCGTGGCGGTGTCCCTTGTGTGTGCCGATGAAGCGCCGCAGCTGGCCGCGATTGAAGCGCTGATCCGGCAAACGCTGCGCCGTGAGGAAGAGCCCGGTTTTGAAGCTGAACACCGCGTGCCGCAAACTAGCGCGACGGGGCAGATCATCAGGAAACCGAAAAAACCGAAGAAGCCCAAGGTGCCGTTCGCCGCGCCGGGCGCAACGCAGGTGCCCGGCAAAAAGCCGCACCCGCAAAGTGGCGAAAACAGGCACAAGCCTGCGGCGCAACGTGCTGTGGCCGCGGGTAAAGGCACAGCTTTGTCTAGCGGTAGCCCGTTCAGCGTGCAGAAGCCGCGCAGCAAATCCGCCGGCAAGCCAATTGCGAGTTCACGTAAGCCGGCTGGCAAACCTGCTGGTGGCCGCGGTAAACGCCAACCTTGATATGCTTGTCCGCACTATTAACCGTAGATGGACCGACGAGTCCGTCTACTACTGGTTGGGTACCCAGGCAGCATTCGTACGTAATCGAAAGTCAGTAGTGAGTCTTGAGGAGAGGTTCCATGAGCCTGACGAAGAAGCAGAGTGAATCCCTGATTTCCACACTTAAAGCCCGCTTCGAGAAAAATCTGAGCCGTCACAAAGACATCGAGTGGACGCAGGTTCAATCGCGGATGACGTCAGATCCAAAAAAATTGCGGTCGCTTCACGAGATGGAAGCCACGGGTGGTGAGCCAGATGTCATTGGTCACGACGAGAAAACCGGACAGATCATATTCTGTGATTGTTCCGCTGAAAGTCCCGGCGGCCGGAGAAGCTTTTGCTTTGATCGTGAAGCGCTGGATTCCAGAAAGGAGAACAAACCAGCGGGTAATGTCCTGGACACGGTGGCAGCAATGGGAATCGAGTTGCTGTCGGAGGCGCAGTACCGCGATCTGCAAAAACTCGGCTGCTTTGATGCCAAGACTTCCAGTTGGGTTGCGACGCCGCCGGAAATCAGGAAACTTGGCGGAGCGCTGTTCTGTGACAGGCGCTATGACACGGTTTTCGTGTATCACAATGGCGCACAGTCGTACTACGCAGCGAGGGGTTTTCGCGGCATATTGCGGGTCTAGCACGGGGATCAGCAAAACCCAATGGCTGAATTCTCCCTTTTCATCCATAAGTAGTGAGCGGTCTAACGACTGCTGAGCAACCCATAGCGGCCCATGGTCCGCGATCGTGCCGACGGCCGCAATGGCCGCATTGTGAGCGTGTCCTTCCAAAGACCATCCCTCAGACTTCGCCGCCATAAAGCAGAGGCGCAGCCCTGTGTCGTCAACGATCTTGCTACCCCGATCGAATGCTCCAAACGGGCCGACGGTACAGCAACCTGCCTCCTACGCGTTGTTCCGTGCCTGCGCTACTGCAAACCACTGCGCGCCGCTTCCGACGGCCGTGACTTGCACAGAAGCAGTGCCGCAGTCAGAACACTGAACGCCGCTCCCGCATAAAACGTAGTCGGCGCGCCGAGTCGATCCCACAGGATGCCGGCAATGACACTGGAGGCGAGCGTCACGATACCGCTCAGGAGATTGAAAAAACCGAAGGCCGTACCTCGTAGACCGGGAGGCGCAGCATGGGCCACCATCGTCGCTAGCAGTCCCTGCGTCATTCCCATATGCAAGCCCCAAAGCGCGACTCCAGTCAGCACGGCCCCCCAATGGGCACTGCCGGCGAGTACAACGTCGGCGACAACCAGTACGAACAAGCCCGCAACCATCAGCCTCGTATGGCTCGTCGTATCCGCCAGCTTGCCGAACGGATAAGCGGAGAGAGAATAAACGACGTTCATCGCGACCATCACGAGAGGAACGAGCGCAACGGGGACACCGCTGTGCATCGCGCGCAACACCAGGAACGCTTCGCTGAAACGCGCCAGCGCGAACACACCGCCAACCAGGACGACCCACCAGTAGGTCCGATCCAACTGCCTCAGGCTATCCCAGTGAATCGGGTTGACGCGCTTCGTGTCGAGTGCGTGTGCAGGCTCTGCGATTCCGAACGTCAGCAGTGCGACAGCGAGCCATCCCGGGATGACGGCGAGCCAGAAAGCGAGCCGGAAGTTGTCCGCCCACGTCAGCATGACGACAACGGCAAGCAGCGGCCCGAGAAACGCACCCACGGTGTCGAGCGACTGCCTCAATCCATACGCGGCACCGCGCAGGTGCACGGGGGTCACGTCAGCCACCAGGGCATCCCGTGGCGCGCCTCTCACTCCCTTGCCAACCCGGTCGATAATCCGTGCGGTCACGACGATGCCGATTGTCGGCGCAATCGCAAACAGCGGCTTGCTGAGTGCGCCGAGTCCGTACCCCGTCACCGCCAGCCATTTGCGATTGCCGAGATAGTCGCTCAGCGTTCCGGAGAAGACCTTGACGACGGGTGCCGTGGCTTCCGCGATACCCTCGATGACGCCGATCGTGGCGGCGTTCGCCCCGAGGCCAACCATCAGGAACATAGGTAACAGACTATGGATGATCTCGGAGGAGACATCCATCAGCAGGCTGACACAGCCCAGAACCCACACGGTGCGAGGAATCAGGCGAAGGACGCGGATTGGCGATTCGGTCTGCATGAACTCACTGGCTCCAGATTAGGGTGATATGGGTGGCTACGTCGCATTGCTCGCGGGTGGCTGATAGTGGCGGGTTGCGCTTGGTAACCAAGAAGTCAAAGAGTTACCACTGACCCAGGCGAATGTATGTGACCAATAGCTTACGAGGTCGAACACTGAACGCGTGCAACCGGCCACGAAGTGCTACTCGAATACTCATCTCAGACGGCCGGGCCTGCGTGTCCCGCGGACACTCCCCCGACCGTGAAGACTGTCCGTTCGAAAACCAGCATTCCGAGGCTCGACGCTCAGTCGAGCCTGGACCGCGGACGGCTACTTCAACCCTTCGAAATCCAGCGCGCTCCTGACAGCGGGCCGCTGACGCATTCGCTGATACCAACCCTTGAGATTGTCCAGTCCATCGTATGAGATGTTCGCGTTGTAAGTGGGTTCTAACCACGCGGCCTGGCCCCATTGCGTGAGCGCATAGAGGTAAGCATCGGCGACAGTGTACGTGCCGCCCATGAGGTAGTTGTTGCCTGCCAGATGTTCGTTTAACCACGCATACCGGCTTTCCAACCTGGGCTTCGCGATCTCGACGCCGTACTGACCAGCCAGCCGCGCGTAAAGCAACGGGATAAAGCCTTTGTGAATCTCAGATGTCAGAAAGCTCAACCACTCCTGCAATCGATATCGATCAACAATGCCGTTTGCAGGAGCAAGATTCGCATCCGGTTTCAAATCTGCAAGATACTGAACAATCGCGGGCCCCTCGCGCAGGGTTGTACCGTCGTCCAGTTCCAGCAGCGGAACATAGCCGAAAGGGCTCATCTCGTAGAAGTCACGATCGTCCTCGGTGCGATGTGTCTTGTAGTCGACTTTTATCAACTGGATTTCCAGCCCCAACTCCCTGGCGACGATGTGTGGCGACAGCGAACATGCGGCTGGTATGTAATACAGCTTCATAAGTCAGTCCTCGATTCGTTAGATGACATGTGTCGCACTCGGCGCCAAGGCGAACAGCCATGATTGTAAGAATCAGGTTTAAAAATGGAAGAAGGCAGTAAAGTGTCATCTAGGTACAAAAAATATACCTGGATGACTGTTTCGAGACCAACATGAAAGAGAACCTGTCTGGCTGTTCTGTCGAGGAGTCAATGCGCCTGATCGGTGGTCGATGGCGCTTGCTGATTGCCTCGTATTTGATAGATGGCCCGAAGCGATTCAACGATTTACGCCGTGATGTCCCGCAAATCTCGCAACGGATGCTGACGCTAGACCTACGCGCGCTTGAAGATGCCGGGCTCGTTCGGCGTACTGTTTTCCCGACTTCCCCTGTGCGTGTGGAGTACACGCTGACGGAAGATGGCCAGCGCCTGGAACCCGTAGTGGCGGTACTGAAGGAGTTTGGGCTGTGGTTGAAGGGGAGAAACATCTCTGGCAACGCCAATGCAGACCGCTAAGCTGGATGCGGCTGGTTGGTCGACACAAGCTCGCGCGAAAGCCGACATGGCGTTCCGAGTGGACGTTATCGCGCGCATTTCAAGCGCCTGTCTTTACATGTCCACTCGCCGCTCGGGTCGGTGAGACTCATTCATCGATAGAGATAGCAAACGTTCACAGGCACCGGTTTGCGAATGGCCGCAATGTGACCCACAGCGGCCGTGCTGTGTCCAATCGGCGACTGTCGGCTTCGACCGAATACGAGTCCATGGACGAAGGCGCTGTAGGGCCGTTCCACTCTGAAACCTGCCGTTGGAACCGCGACGACTCAACCGTCGGCGATGGATCGGCAAAGAGCATTCGCTTTCCTCAGCGTACAGCGGCGTCATCCATCTAACGGTGTCCGTGTGTCCTGAGTTACAGGGGCAACTCCACAAAGCCCCGGGGAACGACTACAGTCTTCGGTTACTTCTTCGGGAAGCGATGCCGTGCCACACGCGAGAGCCAAATCGTGGCCACGCAACCGATGACCGACATGATTGCCGGCGCCCAAAAGATCTGTGCCATGTGCACGTGCATGCGGATCAGTTCGCCGCCGGTCAAGGGACCTGCAATTGCGCCAAAGCGTCCCAGACCGTGTGCCCAACCCGTACCCGAAGCGCGAATCTGAGTTGGGTAGCAAACGGCCATCAGAGCATTCGTACCCGACTGCGTACCCAGGATGAAGAGACCGATACCGAACACGCCAAGGGCGAGCGTAACGGAGTGCGTTTGCTGCCCCAGGAACAGGGCCGCCACGGCTCCGAGCGCCATATACAGCGGCACGACCCAAAGACGCCCTCGATCAAGCATCAACGACATCAGAAGGCCCCCGAGAACGCCACCCAGATAGTACATGGAGGCAGCGTGTTCGGCCTGGTGCGGGTTCAGACCCAGCGAATGCAGAAGTGTCGGCATCCAACTGTTCATGAAGAAGTTCGCGAACAGGTTCGTGACCGACATCACCCAAATGAGTGGAGTGATGACGCGCAGATTGCCTTCAAAGAGTTGGCTGACGTGGAATTTCTTTTCCGCAAGGTGATGGATCTGAAATCTCGGCTCGACCGGGATGTTCAACTCCGGACGGATCCGGCGCGCAAGCTTCACGATCTGCGGATCGTGCGGGTTACGTACGACCAGGAACTTGATCGACTCAGGCAGGAAGAAGTACGCCAGGACTGCGGTTACCAGCGGAGCCACACCACCGATGGTGAAAATCAGGCGCCATTGCGTAGGGTGAATGATGCTTCCTAGCTGGCCCGGCAGCGCACCGCCAAAAGTCATACCCACAAACATCATCGTGATCAACAACGCGCGCTTACGCTGCGGTGCGTATTCGGCTGTCAGAGCCACTGTATTTGCAGGCAGGCCTCCGAGAGCAACGCCGGTGAAGAAGCGGAAAACGATCAGTGTAGAAAAGGATTCGGCAGTCGCGCTAAGCAGGGTAAACGCACTACAAAGCAGTGCCGCAGAGAGGATAGCCACACGCCGGCCCCAGCGGTCGCCGATGTAGCCGAAACCCAGGGCACCAAACAGCATACCGAAGAGACCGGCACTGAACAGAGGGGCCAAGGCGTGTTTCTCGATCCCGAACTCGCTGGCGATACCAATCGCCGCAAATGCGGCGGCCGAAAGATCATAGCCGTCACAAAGTTGGCATAGAAAGCCAATGAATACGACTGTCCAGATGAATGGGCCAATCTTTTGTTCGTCGACAAACTCAGTGATGCGAATCGTTTGTGAATTTACTTCGTAATCCATTGTCGATGATCTCCAGCTGCCAGCGTAGTGCATACACGAGTGACGGAGTATGTGATGTACACGATACTTAAGGAATGGGGAGTTACCTGCCACCTATTTCAAACTCATCAACTCACTTGAGTTGCGAATAATGCAATCGATCATTCCTGGATGGTCACTGCTTACATGGGTTCCACCATCCACAAGGTGAAACACTGACGTTCTCCATGCCTGAATTAAAGGGTATACGCCTATAGGGGTAACCTCGTCACAGCTACCATGAATTAACGTACCGGGAATGTCGTGCAATTGACCTGCATGACTGACTAGCTGATGAGGTGATAAAAATCCTTCATTCAGGAAGTAGTGCACGGAGATGCGAGCCATCGCCAATTCCTGCGCTTTCGTTTGCGGCTCCGTGTCGCGCTCCTGATCCCGAAATCCGGCCAAATGATTTTCCCAGGCGCACCACTCATAAGCCGCCTCGTATTCCTCTTCGGGGATGCCGCAATTCAAAGCCTCTCCGTAGGCCTGTAAAAGATCTTGATGCCCTGCGGCCCGGGTCCACCCGGAAAACCGTGCCCAGGCCTCAGGATGCAGGCGACCGGCGCCCCCTCCGTAAAGCCACTCCAGTTCGTTTTCGGTGCAAAGAAAAACGCCGCGCAGCAGCAGAGCACGGACTCTTTGCCGGTGGGTTTGCGCATAGACCAAGGCCACGGTAGTCCCCCAGGATGCGCCGGAAACAATCCAGCGTTCAACACCAAGCAGGGTGCGTAGCTGCTCGATATCGGAGATCTGATCGGCCATCGTGTTATGTTCTACGCTGGCCGCAGGCGTAGAACGACCGGCCCCACGTGGGTGAATGAGCACAATTCGATAACCCATGGGGTTAAAGAACCGGGAATCCTGGCGGCCAGGAAAACCACCAGGGCCCCCGCATAGATGCAGCAAGGGAATACCCGTGGGATTGCCATGAGCCTCCCAGAAAACGCGATGACCTCCACTGACATCCATCCAACCGGATTCGCGAGCCGTGCTCGGGGGATAAAGATCGCGCAGATAGGGCATCGCTAGTCCCCTATTCGGCCGCGGCTTCGGTTTCGATTTCGGTCACGGGTTCGAATGCGGTTTGGCCCAAGCCGCTTGACGCCGGGAACACCAGGGATTTGATCACCACAGGTGCCGCTGAGGCCGTGGGAAGCAGTTCGCCGATGTCGACGAAATCGAATTCCTTGAGCGAGATCCCGTCAATGGAAACGATAGGCACCGGGAGACCACGTTCCCGCTTGAAGTGGATACCGATCAAGCCGCCGACATCGCCCTCTCCGACCAGGACGATAGGTTGCCCGGCTTCGATCCGCATGCGCATGGCGTTCATGACACCGACAACAAACGCGTCCATCCGGCGATAGAATGCCGTCCCGGCAAACCGGTAGAAGAGAGCAACGCATTTCGTGTCCTCCTGCAGGTCCATCCGCTCGAGCGCTGTCGTCACTGCCTTTTCGATGTCCTTGGGGTCGAGTTGATCCGGCTCAAGATCCAGATCGAGAACCACCACCGGGAGATTGCGCAAGGGAAGCACCGACTGCGGTTCAACGTAAACTGTGCTGCCGCTCACTTGAACCGTGTATTGCGAGGCACCGACGACCGTAGCCCGGATACCCTCATCCGTTTCCTTGATTTCGGCTCCCGAGGCTTCGATGCGCTTGCGAACAGCGGCGGCCAACATCAAGCCCAAGTCACCGAATACCCGCGTTTCGCGGGCGTAAACGTATTCCGAAACACCACCGGAGAACGTGACGAGATCGGGGACCCGAGCGCCTGCCAGTGGCGGGAGACGCAGCAATGAAGCAGTTGCCGGATCGAGTTCCGCGCCGTTTTTCATCGACGCGTCACACAGGCGCTCGGCCATGCGGTCAACGATGGCCTCCAGTACACCTGGAAGCGGAGGATCACCCACGGTCAGCGTGGCGCCAAGCTCGCGGGCAAAACGCTCGCCTGCGGCTTCGACACGAGCAATTCGGCCTTTTTCGTCGAGGGTAATGATGCGGGCGCCGATGTCGATAGCGGTAACGCTTTTGACCTCGCCTTCTTCACAGATAGCGATCTTCGTGGTCCCGCCGCCAATATCCAGGTGGAGGAGACGGGTGCCTTGACGCAGTGCTCGCAAGACAGCGCCGGAACCGAATGCCGCCAGCATGGATTCGAGGCCGTCGCCAGCCGAGACCGAAACGAATTTGCCCGCCTGCGCGGCAAACAGATCCGCGATTGCGCGTGCGTTACGACGGCGAACCGCCAGCCCGGTGAGGATCAGGGCGCCGGTATCAATCTGTTCAGGCGTGACCCCTGCCTTCTGGTATTGCTCATCAATGAACGCACCCAGCCGGGCCTCATCGATAGTCAGGTCGTCGGTATAGGGTGTAAGCAAGATATCCGATTCGTGAAGAATCGTACGTTCCGCAACGATGTAACGCGTGGTCGTGCGCTCGAGAACGATGCGCGAAACGACCATGTGGGAAGTGGAGGACCCGACGTCGATGCCCACGCTGGTTAGTTCGATTTCGTCTTCTTCCTCCAGGCTCCGGCCGGTATCGGTAAAGAAGATGCGACCTTCTTGCGTCTCACTGTTCATGCTTGTCTCCAATACATAAAAGTTAGGGCTGTGTCCCCGAAAGAACACAGCCCTATGGACTAACTACGCGAACGCGTTAGACCACCGAGTCACCGACATTCTTTTCCGGCTTGACGTACCACGACGAATCCATACGACTTTGGACCCCGTTCTTCGTGAGGCGTGCTTCGTACTCTTGACGAATGTACGGATCTTCCATCCAGTAAGGGATAGCCGTGCCGCCAGAACCGACGTCCTGAGCCGTGTAGTCGTTGTGCTTCGAACCCGGGGCACCCGGATCGCGGCCCGGGTTGTGCGGCCCAAACCATGCCGTCAGACGGAACGGCTCCCTGGACGTGCTGAAGTGCTGGTGGTACCAGCGTGCGCCGCCCGGCGCCGCGGTAACCATACCGCCGTAACCGTAGTCGAGGCGACGAACCTTGTCTGCGTGACCGTCGGCCCACGGGTTTTCGCCGCATTCTTCCGGCCACGTGTACGTATAGCCTTCGCCCTTCAGGCAGATGAGGATTGCTGCCGACGTGTGAGCGTGGGCCTTCGAGTAGCGGCCCTGTTCGTGCTGGCCGATCCAGAAATAGAAGCAGTTTTCCGTCATAAACGGCTCAACGCGGCGATAGCCCGGCGAACGACGGTTGTCCAGCGGCAGATCGCAGTTAACCGCATCGGTAATCAGGTTGGTACGACGACGGGCAAGACCGCGGACCGGATCCGTTTCGATCTCGTCGCGCGGCTTGTAGAAGTCTTCGTCTGCGCTGAAGCGATCACGGAACACGAACGGGTTGTTAAACACCGCTTCGACGTTGTTGATCTGGTTCATCACATTCGGTGCCGTGTTGCCGGCGAGCAGGATCGCGCCCGAGTTCGAGCCGTCGACGATGCGGAACCATGCGTTCATCGGAATCGAGAACATCGAACCGGCTTGCCATTCGAAGACGTGCTTGCGGCCTTCGCCTTCGAGCCAAACCTCGGTGGTGCCGCGGCCTTCGACCACCCAGTAGATTTCTTCGAACATGTGCTTTTCGGGGTTCAGTGCACCGCCTGCGGGCACTTCAACCACATAGCAGCCCCACTTCGTTTCTGTGCCCAGCAGCTGGATGTAGTGGCCACGGCCGCCCTTACGCTTCCATTCCACCATCGGCAGATCGCGCACGTCCTTGATACCGATGTCACGGAAGACCGGAACACCTTCGCTTTCCATGAAAATGTCATAGGGCGTCGGTTGCTTCTTGAACTCGCCAAAACCGGCTTTCTTGTGTCCAGCGGGTTCATGCCAGTGGGCAAGGTCTTTTTCATGCGGCATCGCTATCTCTCCTTTTACGGGCTGATCTTTCAGGCAAAGACCGTCTCAGTTGTTCCTTTATAAGGAACGATATACGCTTATATGGAACGACATGATTGAATCACGATACCGTAACGGGTGTCAATGACGGATCGACGTATAGATTTTTCCATCGGGGTTTTTCCGTAAACGGCTCACGTGGCTTGTCATTACCCACTTCCCTTGACGGGCGAGTTCATATCCGGGTTGAATGTCAGTGATCCTCATGGATTTCATGCCGCGCGCCGGAAAGGTGAATGGTCGGCACACGGCAATTCCGTATTGACGACGTGCAAGTTAGATGGATGCGGCTACCCGCTACCGCTGCGGCAACAATTTATCGATACGGGAAGCAGGATGTGTCGGCAAGCGTGCGAGCACATCCTTGAGGTTTTCACACCCGTTGTTATCGATCAGTACCTGTGTCTTGCCGAACCTTCACTGGCACGTGCCCGTTGCGGCGTCATCCATTGATGAAGCGTATCGGCAATGGGGTGCGAGCGGTTGCACCTCGAGTGCGACGTCCTGGAGCTGGGCGACGTATTGCAGCGCAGCCAGGTAATTTCGTTTTTTTCCGCGTGCAGATCGAGGAATTTGCGTCGTGCGTGCGCCATGCAGCCAAGCTCGGTTATCCCCAAAGGCCCTGCTGGCGGAAGACAGCCGATTACAACTACTGCCCAGAAAGCGCCGCCAGGTTTGACTCCCACCTCGACGAACCGTCACATACCCATAATCGTACCCATACTTCCATGCAACGGCCCTGGGTGAGTTCTCATTGTGGCCGCTCAGGCCCGTCCCGCAAGAGTTAGGGAAGGTCTGCAAAAGTCCTGGCGTTGAAGTCTGGTTGGACTATCCTGGGAGAAGGGAAGGTTAAGGGGTTCCTCGATGACATAGCTTGGTCTTGGTCTGGATCTTTCAACGAAACGCACGCGCATGCGCGAGACTTGGGGGGTACTGAAAGGATGAACGGTGCTCAACGTTCCAGACATAGTGCTGCTTCTGGCCTTCGGGTTGGCTTTCTATACGCTCGGCGCCAGCGTCATCAAAGGATTCGTCAACTATCGCACGTGGCATCTCGTCAGCGACGAGCACTTCCGCGATTATCATCGCGCGATTGGTCCGCGCATTATCACCTGCCTGGTTGCGCCCTTCGGCGTCGGCATCCTGCTGACCGCCACGCTCGTGATGTGGCGGCCACTGGCCATACCGCTTTGGCCGATCCTGGCATCGCTAGCGCTCGACGGTGCTGCCATCGGCATCACACTCGGATGGCAGTTGCCCACGCAACGCCGATTCGATCGTGATGGTTGGTCGGACATGGCGATCGCACAGCTCATCGGCGTCGAACGGTTCCGCTTCATGCCGCACGTACTCAACACGCTGCTCCTTCTGTGGTTGATGGGCCGCTTGCTCGCGGGCCAGAGAGGGCTCGCCTCGTGAAGCTCGTCGTCTTCGGCGCCACGGGCACGCCTGGACGGCTGATCACCGCCCAGGCGTTAGACGCCGGGCATGTCGTCACCGCCTTCGTCCGTTCGCCGGAAAAGCTCGGCGAGTTCGCGGCGCGGGTGTGCGTGGCAACGGGTGATGTCAGCGATCGCGCAGCGGTGGAGCAAGCAATGGGCAGGACGCTGCGATAGTCGTGCTCGGGGCATCGAATCCGTTTCGCCGAATGCCCAGCCTGACGGTCGGAACGCACAACATTCTGCTGGTGCTCGAAGCCGCGCATGTCCCGCGCCTCGTCTACCTGTCGGCCGATACTGTCGACCGCCAGCGTCTGAATTTCCTTCGCCGGCGGGTGATCGTTCCTCTCCTCCTCGCCGCGACGGCAGCGGATCACGAACTCGACGAGGCGATGATCCGTCAGAGCCGGCTGGCCTGGGTGATCGTCCGTCAGCCGATGCTGACTGACGGCTCGAAGACGGGACGCTACCGCGCCGGCAAAAGCCTGCAGGCGGAGGCACCGGTCCCGCGCCTTTCCCGTGCCGATGTCGCCACGTTCATGCTCGATCAGTTGGAGGACGACCGGTTCCTCGGCCAGGCGCCAACCCTGTTGCCAGGCACCCATCCCTATGCCCGATCTCGAAAGGAGACACGCCATGACAGCACATGACATATTTGGTCTCGAAGGCCGTTTTCGTCACCGCAAGGACAGGGTGAACGGCATATCGCTACATTCGGTGGTTGGGGGTACCGGCCAGCGGTGCTGTTCCTGCATGGCTGGCCGCAGACCTGGTGGGAGTGGCGCCACATCATGCCGGCGTTTCTGGAGCGACATACCGTCATCGCGGTCGATCTCCGCGGTTTCGGCGATTCGGAACGTCCCGCTCCCGAAAGGGGCTATGACGCGAAAACGATGTGCGCTGATCTGGTGGGATTGCTGGACACACTCGAGGTGACGTCAGTCAACGTGGTCGGGCATAATCTGGGCGGCCTCGTCGCCTATGCGCTGGCCCGGCTTCATCCCGAGCGGGTCTGCTCGACACGCCCCTGCCGCTTCTCGGGCTCGACGTTCCCGCCTGGGCGGCGATCGAGCAGCGTCTTTGGCACCAACGCTTTCATCGGGTGCCGTTTCTTCCCTAGGCGCTGATCGCGGGGCGCGAGCGCCTCTATCTGAGCTGGCATTTTGCGCAGACCATCCAGAATGTCGACGCCATCACACCCAACGACCTCGATGAATATGTCCGCTGCTATTCGCAAGCTGGCGGCCTTGCCGCGAGCTTCGCCTTCGGCCGCGCCATAGAGACCTCGGCGGAACAGATCCGCGCTGTTGCCATCGATCGCATGGCGATCCCGCTTCTGTTCTTCGGCGGCGCCAGAAGCCTCGCCGATGCCTTCAAGGAGCATCTCGGGCAGATCGCCACGGATTCGCGCCTTCTGGTCGTCCCTGACTCCGGACATTGGATGCCGGAAGAGAATCCCGCCTTCGTCACAAAGGAGCTTCGGGCATTCTTCAAGCGTCAGCGCCGATACCCATCTTCCAAGAAGAGACTATGCCGCTCACCCCTGATATCGAAGCGGCGGGACATTTACGTCACGATAAACGGCACCGTAGGAGTTCTGTTCGTGGAACGATGTGGAACCCGCCTATAGTCATCGTCGGATACCGCTTTGCACCAGTCCGTCCCCAGTCCCTCGCTCTCCAACATAGCAAGGTGGACGAACGGGTTGCCCCTACCAGCCTCCGCAGATCAGACAGCATGCACTGCCGACCCGACTTGTCAGGCCATCGTGCCGTTCAGCCTGACCGCGACAGTCACGCAATGTGACCGATCAAAGTCCTTAGGCCATGCACGTGTGAAAGCCAGCAAAGGTCGTAGAAGCCCACTCAATTGTCAATCCAACGGCCGCAACCTTATCTGGACAAGGATGCAGCTAGCTCATATATCGACGATACCGCCAACGACACCGAAAAATGCCACTGGCACTTTCCGTCGCCCCTCAGACCTCAACGGAAATTCAGTACCAACTCTGTTAAAACAGTCATCAAAGATGAAGTACCTCGAGACCATTGGTGTTGGCACCTATAATGCGGAATGCTCCACGCTCCCTTTCAACTTAACCTCCGACATTTGCAGGCAATGCTGGCAGTTCGCGAGCACGGCAGCGTGAGCGCGGCGGCACAGCGCATCGGCTTGTCTCAGCCAGCACTCACGCAAGCAATCCTCAAACTGGAGGAACAATTCGGCCACGCGCTCTTCGAGCGGCGTGCCGACGGCATGCTCGTCACTCCAGTTGGCGACCAGGTTGCTGAGCGCGTGGATGCTGCGCTCGGTCATCTCACCTCTGGAGCAAAAACCCTCGCGAATGGTGCCGTTCGCCCCGAACGACGTATGACACTAACGCAGCTTCGCGCGTTTCTCGCACTTGCTGACTCCGGCAGTTTTGCTGCTGCCGCGACTGCGACAGGCATGTCGCGCACCGCGGCACACCGTGCAGTAGGTGATCTCGAAGAGGCAGCTGGGGAGACCCTGATCGATCGACGAGGGCGTGGCGTAAACCTGAATTCATCAGGCCGGCGCCTCGCGCGCGGCACGCGCCTCGCAGTTGCCGAACTGGCCGCGATCCTCGTCGAACTGGGCTTGCACCCGGAAGGCGCATTGATCAGCCTCGGCGTAACGCCTACGGCCCGCGCCCTCGTCGTTCCCGAAGCGATGGCACGGATGGCTACTGAAACAGACTCTGCAGCGTTCCGCGTATACGAAGGCAACTGGTCCGAGCTCGTCGAGCCGCTGCGTGATGGCGTGATCGACCTGATTGTCGGCGAAGTCCCCAACTACGAGATCTCCGATTTAGCGCAAAAACCACTTTACGAAGATCGTCTGATCGTCGTCGGTAGCAGTCGACATCCGCTTGCTACGCGGGAAAACGCGTCGCTCCATGAGCTTGCCGCGTATCCGTGGATCGTAGGGCTACCGAACTCGCCAGTACGCAATGCGTGGGAGGAACTGTTCGCCGGCCGGGCTTTGCCACGCGCACCGATTGAATGTGGTTCGGTCATGATCAACGGCCGGCTGCTCACAAGCTGCGATTTCCTCACACTTCTGAACCCCGATCAGGCCGCATTACCAATCCGCAGTGGTCTGCTCGCGCAGATCGGCGCACCGCTCGCGCATGCGACATCCACGATAGGCCTCACTGTGCGCCGCAGTTGGAGACCCACCAAGGTGCAACAACGCTTCCTCAGCGTATTGCAGGAGGTTTCCAGCCACGACGACAGCTACACTTCGCGGCGCGAGCGACTCGTCGCCGACTGGAACTAGCAACGAAGGTGGTGCCCCCCCAGTTCGCACCACCATTTTGTCCACAGAACAGACGCGTATCGGACCAAGCGAGACTATTGCCACCGACTGGCGCCGGAGCATAGTTGCCCCTCGTCAGAGGCGTCCGTGTAGAAGTTTGGTCCGTCATTCATATTCAATCACTCCTGCTGTGTCGGTGTGCCACTCTGTTAAATACAACAGCGGACTCACCTCGCATGTTGCCATATCGGCGTCTTATGGCTTCGACCGCCCCAAAACTGCAGATCTTTCCAAACGGTGCAACTTGGGCGACATATCAGGCAGAACAGCGCAAGCGACTTGTCGCCGATCAGAACTGTTGGCAAAAACATTGCGCCGCTGGTTCACTCCGCCGCCTTGTCCGCAGGCCAGCGGATCGCGCTCTCGAGTTGCGCCTCGTACGCCTTCTCGAGTGGCACGACGGGATCGTGCAGAAACGATCCGGCACGCGCGCCGAAGAACACCTCAGGGTCTTGCACACCTGGCGGCAACGTGCCTTGGTCACGAAGCGTGGCCGTCGCAAGCAACAAGCGCCGCCGGGTTCGAGCGATCATCTGGTCTGTTGGCGAGAGATGCTCGTAGCTGTGATCGACGATCGGCCCCATGCTCTCCGTCACAGCCTGGTCCTGCATCGTGATGTTCGCAATGCCCGTATACTGGCCGCCATTGCGCTGGACCTCCCGGTCGATTCCCCAGTCATTCCGACTGTCATCGGCACAACGCCAGCGGCCAAACCAGTCTGTCATAGTAGGCGCGTACTCGAACGGCGCGAAGAGCGGCTCGCCAGTCTTTCTTGTCGAACTATAAGCTGGGTTACCCTCGTCAACCCCGCAAGTAATATCGAACAGCATCGAATGTTCGTCGTCCATCGGAACCCACGCACGTGCTATCGCACGGCTCCCGAAGCGGTTGTTAGGTGTCTGTGTCCAGAACGGAAACATGAAATGCGCGACGCGCCAGGAACGCAATCCGTCGTCATTCGGACGGTAACCGCCATACATGGTTCCCCATGCAGTGTTCGCGACTACGTACTCGGGCGCGCGATCGAGTACGGTCGGTCGCATCGGGTGATCGTCGGACAAGTCATCCGCGTTAAGTGAGCCTACGTGCAGAAAGCCCACATGCGACGTATCGATGTCTCCCTCAAGCGCCTGTAACCAGTTGCAGTCACGCTGCAGGCACCAGATTTCGCAATCACCGACGAGATTGGCCTCGATAGTCGGTAACGGCGGCGGCTCAGCCGCATCGCCCATATACACCCAGATCAACCCGTTGCGCTCCGCGGTACGGTACGCCTTTGCATGCACTTTTTCTTTGAAATCCTGATGCGCGGGCACGCTTGGCATATCGACACAGCGTCCTGTGACGTCGAATTTCCAGCCGTGATACACACACCGAATACCGCTTTCCTCGTTGCGTCCCAGAAACAGCGACGCGCAACGATGTGGACAGCGGTGGTCCAGTATGCCGACGCGCCCCTCACTGTCCCGAAAGGCAAGCAGCTTCTCGCCAAGCAACATCAAGCGCAGCGGATCGCCGTCCGGCTTCAGCTCGCTCGATTTGGCTGCAGGCACCCAGTATTGCCGCATTAAGGTACCCATAGGCGTACCGGGACCAACGCGAGTAAGATCTGCGAAATCCATATATTCATACTCCTTTCATAACATCAAAAACATAGACAACCCAGGCGTCCGACGCTATCGCATCGTTGTTCCCTTAGACTGACGTGGATAGTCATCGTGTATCGATGGAGACACGTGAATCTGCATCTGCTCCGGCAACGAACGCTGCCGATACCACGCCCGCATGAGAGCAATGCCTGCGCCCCCCAGAACTAGCGGTACGGCCATCAGATAGAAAACATGCGCAGGTGGCCAGCCAGCTTGCATGAGAAATCCCGGTATCATCGGCCCAAGAATCGCGCCGCTACGGCCTATGCCTAATACCCATCCGAGACCGGTCGATCGTAGAGCGGGAGGATAGAACTCGATCGCCAAAGCCGATACACCCTTTTGCAGACCGCTGACGCAATAGCCAAGGCAGAACGCCGCAGGCGCGATAACCACGACCGCCGGCGAAAGCAAGGTTCCCAGGAGAAGAACAAACGCGGCGCCCATCAAAAAGTAGGCGGTGACGACACGTGCGCTTCCGAATCGGTCCATCAGGAAGCCTGTCGCGATTGCCGCAATACCACCCAGATTGCCCAACGTGGACGCAAAAATCGCATCCTGCTGAGTCGCCCCGATCTTGACCAAAATGAGCGGCATCCAACTGAGCGCAAAAAAATAGACGACCGCATTGAAGCTCAATGCAACCCAGAGCATAAGCGTGCCGACCAGACGTTTCTCTACGAAGAGTTGCGCCACGCCGCCCGCGCGCGGTGCAGGCGGTTCGACCGAAATAAGCACATCGCTCAAAGGCGTGCGCGGATACAGTCGCGCCAGAATATCTTTTACGCGCGAACTCTCTTTGGGACCGCGAGAAAGCAGCCAGACCGGTGATTCACACCAGACGCACCAGACTGCGAGCGCAACAACAATCGGCATAACACCCCCGATCGCCATGGCACCACGCCAACCGTAACGCGACAGCGTCGCCCAAGCTGCGACACCTGCAATCATGATGCCGCTGGTCGTACCGAGATACAGCATTGCGATGAGCGCAGAGCGATGGCGTGCCGGAAAGAATTCAGAGACCAGCGCCAGCGTGGGAGGCACCACGCCGCCTAGCGTAAGGCCAACGGCGATGCGGCAAAAGACAAGCGTCTGCGCATCCGATGCGAGCAACGTCACGAAATTAAGCACACCCATGACAAACAGGCAGCAAACCGCGAGACGCTTCGCACCGATCTTCGATGCAAGCGGCGCTAGCACGAGGAAGCCGATCAACATGCCACTATAACCCGCAGATAGTATCGCGCCCTGCCTGGCGGGTTCGATCCGCCATGCCTCGACGATGTGCGGCATGACGTAGGAGATAATCTGCAGATCGAAGCCTTCGCAAAACAATGCGAGTGCACCGATTGCTGCAATCGCGATCTGAAATCCGCCTATGGGTCGTGCATCGATTACGGTAGCAAAGGGTTTCGTCTCTGCCATGATGTCTCCTTGGAATTATGATTCTTCGATGCCTGAGCGGCAATGAAACCTATCGCATGTGCAGACCACCATTCACGTCGATCGTCGCGCCAACGATATAGCCGCTCCGGTCGGACGCAAGCAGTGCGACAGCCGCAGCGATTTCTTCCGGCTCCGCAAAACGTCCTACCGGTACCTGTTTGTTGATCTCGTCACGCAAGTGCGCGAGACGTTCCTTGGCACTCGAAACCGGCCCAGGCGACACAGCATTGACAGTGACACCTGTGCCGGCCAATTGCCGTGCGAAGTAGCGCGTCAATGTCGTTGCGCCACCCTTTGCGGCCGCATAATGTGCCGACGCTACCGTGCCGCCGTTATGCGAAGCGAGCGACGTAACATTTACGATTCGCCCATAGCCTGCGGTTTTCATAGGCTTCGAGAAAATCTGACAACTGAGGAACACGCTGCGCATATTGATATTTACGATCTCGTCGAATTCCTCTGGCGTGATCTCGTCGAGCGGTGTCCGTTTTGCATAACCCGCGTTATTCACGACGATATCCAGCTTGTTCCATCGTTGCAGCACTGCATCCAGCGCCTGTTCGAAATCGAGCTTTTCACGCACGTCGAGCCTAAACGCGAAAGTGGTCTCACCGTGCGGGTCGAGTGCCTTCGCCACTGCTTCGGCGTTGGCGAAATCCACGTCCGTCACCACAACCCGCGCCCCGCCCACGTGAAGTTCGCGTGCAATAGCAGCGCCAATGCCGCGGCCCGCCCCTGTTACCAATGCGACCCGCCCTTCAAAGGCACGCTCGCCTACCTGTTGCCCAGCTTCAATCATGTTGTCCCTCATTGGGTATTGTGTTTGACTCGTTGCGCCGCCTATCGGCGGTGCGGACTTTCCACCTCAGTTCGCGGTTTCATCTGCACCTTGGCCCATACCATCATTCGCGGTCACCGGCCAACGATGTGCTCTGTCGAGTTCCGCCCGGTAAGCTGCCGAGAACTCCACGGCGGGATCAGCCCAGAATGCCCCAGAGCGAGCGCCAAAATATGCTTCGGGTGATGAGGCACAAGGTACAGCGGTGGGATCGTCGCGGAAATTGCGTAGCGCCTGTCCGAGGCGTCTACGAACAGTCGCGATCATCTGGTCGGTGGGCGCGAGATGCTCGAAGCTGTGATCTGTCATGGGCCCCATGCTTTCCGTGATCGCCTGATCCTGCATTGAAGGATTATCAATGCCCGTGTAATGAATCATGTTGCGCTGCGCTTCCCGATCGATTCCCCAGTCGTTGTGCAGTCCATCGACAGGAAGCCAACGATCGTACCAACCCGTACCATTTGGCTTACGCCGGATCTTTTCGTACATTGGCTCGCCATTCTTCAGTTTCGTCGTGAAGAACGGGTTACCTTCATCGGTTCCCCCTGTAATGTCGAAGAGCATCACATGCGTGTCATCCATCGGCACCCAAGCGCGCGCAATCGCGCGCGTCGAGAACAGGATGTTGGGCGTCATCGTCCAGAACGGGAACATGAAATGTGCCGCTCGCCACGACATCCGTCCGTCTTCGGCCAAACGGTAAGCACCATACATCGCGCCCCATTCTGCGTTCTGCACACGATACTCAGGCGCCCGATTGAGAACGGTGGGACGCAACGGCGACGCGTCCGGTAGATCTTCAGGCTGCAGCGCACCGACGTGGAGAAATCCGACATGGCTCGTGTCGATGTCACCTTCGAGCGCCTGCAGCCAGTTGCATTGCCTTTGCAGGCACCAGATCTTGCTGCCAGGAATCAGATTGGCCTCGATCGCGGGCAATGGCGGTGGGTTAGCCTGATCCTCACCCATATATACCCAGATCAGCCCATTGCGCTCAGTGGCCTTGTAAGCACGCGCGTGGACCTTTTCCTTGAAATCAAGGCGAGCCGGAACGCTTGGCATGTCTACGCAATTTCCGTCGACATCAAATTTCCAGCCGTGATACACGCAGCGAATGCCGTTTTCTTCATTGCGTCCGACGAACAGCGACGCGCAGCGATGCGGGCAGCGATGATCTAGTATGCCCACGCGCCCGGAGCTGTCGCGAAAGGCGATGAGCTTTTCGCCAAGAATCATCAGCCTCACGGGATCGCCGTCCGCCGTTACCTCGCTGGAAAGTGCTGCCGGAAGCCAGTATTGCCGCATGAATTTCCCCATCGGGGTTTCCGGGCCTACACGCAGGAGATCAGCTATGTCGTTTTTGCTCATGGATCGATGTTCCGTTGCCTGTCGTTATGCGGCGAGAACGGTATGCCGCTCTCACCACCCCTGTGAATGCGGCCATTCTATGAGCCGCTTTTTCGCTTCAGCTATTGAAAAAGCGGCTTGGGTATTCGCTAAACGAAACGAAACACTGGAATCCCTCGACTAGTCTCGCGTTCGCGCTCTTTAGGGAGTTGTCCCAGGATTGACATCGCAAGTCGCAGGTCATTACGATTGGCCCCACCACTTATGGTGGTCCAATCTGATGGCTCCAATTAGGACAGCCATCATGCGTCCATGACGCGCAAAAGAATCGATCTGGAGACTTGGAGACTCAATGAAAAAACCCATGCTGCTGGCGATCGCGGTCGCCAGCACGGCCACCTCGGCCGCACATGCACAGAGTTCGGTAACGCTATACGGACTAATCGATGAGGGGCTCAACTATGTGAGCAACGTGCAAACCGGTCGCGCAGGCGGTGCGCTTGTCGGCAAGCAGCAGTTCGCAATGTCCGATGGTGCGACGGGTATCGGCGGAAGCCGGTGGGGATTGCGAGGCAGCGAAGATCTGGGTGGTGGCCTGCGCGCAATCTTCACTCTGGAAAACGGTTTCAACATCAACACGGGCGGGTTGGCGCAAGGTGGTCTGCTGTTCGGTCGCCAAGCCTTCGTCGGCCTCGCCAACGGGGCCGGACAGGTCACGTTGGGACGCCAGTACAGCATCGTCAGCGACATGTTGGCCCCGCTCTCGGAAGCCGGCCAGATTCCGGGTCACATGGGCGCAAATCCCGATGATTTCGACGATCTCGGCCACTCGGTGCGTCTAAACAATGCCGTCAAGTTCAAGAGCACGTCATTCGCAGGTGTAACGCTGGGTGCGATGTATTCGCTGGGTGGCGTGGCGGGTGCGTCCGGGCGCAATCAGGTATGGGCGCTCGCCGCAACCTACGCGAATGGCCCGTTTTCCGCCGGTGCTGGTTATCTGAATGCACGCGATCCGAATCTTTCATACTTCGGCACAAGTGGCAATTCCGGTAATAGTAGTACGAACAATCTCGGTTCGTTCGGTTCTGCCACCGCGGCACAATCCAATCCCGTCTACGCAGGATTTGCATCGGCTGCGACGCTTCAGTTGCTGATTGCGGGCATGGAATACCATTTCGGCGCGATGAGTGTGGGCGCAACGTGGTCACACGCCGGCTTCAGTGGACTTGGAGACACCAGCGCGGGTCCGAATCCGCTGCACTATGCCGGCACCGGCGTGATCAACAACGGCGCAATCAACGCGAGTTATGCCTTCACGCCTGCGTTCAGCGTCAATGCAGCGTATAGCTACACGCACAAGGGGAGCATCGGCGACTTCGGCAGCGCTAACTACCATCAAGGGACACTTTCGGCAACATATTTCCTCTCGAAGCGCACCGAGCTGTACGCAATCGCGATCTACCAGAAAGCCAGCGGAACCGATTCGCTTGGCCAGCCCGCAGTCGCGTCAATCACACAATTGACGCCCTCTGCCACTGACCATCAGGCACTTGTGCGTCTCGGCATTCTGCACACGTTCTGATTTGTGCACACAAATAAAAAGAGGCAGAGTCTCCTTACAGAGAATCCGCCTCTTGCGAATCGGCACTATTACCCTATTTTTTCTTGCGTGCTGGCTTGGTTTCCACCGGTGGTTCCTCGCCCAGAATTTCGCTCCACGATTCGACAGCGCTAGCGAAGTGCGTCTCCATCAACGCAGTCGCCTTCTTCACGTCGCGCTTCTTCACCGCTTCATAGAGGCGCATATGCTGCGCAGCAGAAATCGCGCCGCGCTCAGAATCGGCGAACAACGCATAGCGCCGGCTTTCAGAAATGCGGTAGAACGAGTTGAGCAGCCGCACAAGCACCTCGTTATGCGTGCAGCGCGCAAGCGCCATATGGAACGCGGTGTCCTGCGCGGAAATGTTGCCGTCGCTCGACAGCACTGCCTGAGTCGCATCGATGACTGATGCAAGACTGTCGAGATCCGCCTCCGTGCGGCGCTCGCATGCCAGTTGCACGCTGCGAATTTCGAGCGCCCAACGTACCTCCAGGGTCTCCTTTACCTCTTTCAACGACGGCTCAGAGCCCATTTCGGTCAATAGCACGATCGTCTCAAAGCTACTGTCCGTCGACATGCGACGAAGATAAATGCCCGAATTCGGCCGCGATTCGATCACCCGAAGCGCACTGAGCGTCGAAAGCGCTTCGCGCAACGCATTGCGCCCCACGCCAAAACGCTCGGCGAGCGCTCGCTCGGACGGTAAACGCTCACCGCTCTCGTAGCCGCGCTCCTTGAAAAACGCCAGCATCTTCCCGACGAGTTCCGAGCGTGAAGTTGATTCGCGAACAACGGGAGACGTCAGTTCCATATCACTGAAGAAAAATCACAAGACGGGACTTACAGATTATACAGACTGCCCCCACCAGTCAGGTCATTCCAATCGCGATCTGCCGCAAGCCCGTCGCTCAGCCCACCGACGTCCCAGCGGGCGCTTTTCCTCCCTGCGCGGCAGGCGCGTTTTCAACGCCGCTGTAGACAACACCGCTTTCCAGCAGCGCGCTCGCGTCATCGTCGGCATAGCCGAGCGCGCCGGTAAGAATGTCGCGGCTATGCTCGCCGATACGCGGAGCGGGCGATGGATCATCGATTGGCGTCTCGCTGAAGCGAAATGGCAGGCTGATGTTCGGAAGCCAACCAAGATCAGGATGCTCGAGACGGCTCACGAGCTTGCGTTCGCGCGCTTCCGCCGAACGCAGCGCCTCCCCGACCGAACGCACTTCGCCACATGGAATCGATGCCTCCCGCATACGCTGCTGCCAGTAAGCCCACGGGTGACGAATGAACGCTTCGTCGAGAATACGAAACAGTTCGTCGCGCCGTGCGATTCGTCCATTGCGGTCGGCGAGCACGGGATCGGCTGCCAGCTCCGGCATCTCCAGCACGTGGTTCGCCAGACGATGAAAAATCTTGTTGTTGCCGCAATTGATATAGAACGCCCCATCCGAAGCCTTGAACACTCCGGAAGGACACGTATCGGGACTCGTATTGCCGTGGCGTTGCGGCTCGTCGCCAGTGAACAGATGTTGCACCGTCGCGTAACCGGTCATTAGCACGGCATTGTCAAATAGCGACACTTCGACGGCCTGCCCCTTGCCACTACGTTCGCGCGCGACCAGTGCACCAAGTATTGCATTGGAGGCCATCATCGCGGTGCTGATATCCATGACCGGTGAAAGCGCCCGCACGCCGAGACGGTCTGGATAACCGTTCATGGAAACGAAGCCGCTTTCTGCCTGTGCAACGGGATCGAACCCGAGCCGGTCGGCAAATGCTCCGTCGCGGCCATAAGCGGAAACCGAGCAATAGATTAGATCCGGCTTCAACTCTCGACATGCGTCATAGCCGAGGCCCAGCCGCTCCATCACGCCCGTCGAAAAGTTCTCGACGACTACATCTGCCGTCGCAACCAGTTCGCGCGCAATACGGCGTCCCTCTTCGCGCTTCAGATCGAGCGCAATGCTGCGCTTATTGCGGTTCGCCCAGAGATACGGCGCACCAATGCTAGAGTCCTGCGGGTGCGCCGGCGGGTAATAGCGAAATTCATCGCCACGGCCAGGCGCTTCAATCTTGATGACCTCGGCCCCCATGTCGGCCAGCATCATCGTCGCGAAGGGGCCGGCGATGAAATGCGTAAAGTCCACCACACGGATGCCTTCCAGCGCCCGAGGTGCGTTCACCGGGCGCGGCTCGTGTTGCGGAAATTCGTTGATCAAATTCGACAACATCGTGTCTCCTCGTCGAGGCGGCGCACGTCGGCGCCTGTCAGTAAGTTGGCGTTTGATTACGCGCTCTACACCTGCTCAGAGATCGAGAACCAGTGTCGGCGAAAGCGACCCCGAGCAGCACACCATGACTGCGCAATTGCCAGCCTTTTCCTCGTCACTCAGGAAGTCGTCGCGATGATCGGGTACACCATCAACCACGCCAACGCGGCAGGTCCCACATACGCCCGAGGAGCACGCATACTGCACATCGACGCCGTGATCGAGCAGCGTGTCCAGAATGGTCTTTCCCGGCGACACGGCAATGCGCCGACCATCGCGGTGCAGGACGACTTCGAAGCCGCCTTCGCTTGCCGCGTCATTCGCCGCCGCGAAGCGCTCGAAATGTACCTCCTCCTGAGGACGTACCGCACAGGCATCGATGAAGTCGTCCACCATCCCTCGCGGGCCACAACAGTACAGATGCGTGCCAGCGGGAGCACGCTCGACTATGCTGCGTACGTCCGGCCGCTGACCTTCGTTCTGGAAGTACATTTCGACACGCGAATCCGCGTCGACGATCTGCGCAAGATCGTCCGCATAGGCCGCGCGCGCGCACTCCCGCGCGGCATAATGCAAATGCCAGGACGCGCCGACGCGCTCCAGCCGCCGGATCATCGAGACGACGGGCGTAATACCGATTCCGCCACAAATGAACACCGACTCCCGAGCACTCTCGCACAACGGAAAATCATTCTTCGGCTGACTGATCGTGAAACGTTCGCCGACCCGTGGCACGTTGTGCATCCACATGGAGCCGCCGCGACCGGTAGCCTCGCGCTGCACGGCGATCACATAGCGATACCGTTCCTGAGGATCGTTAACGAGGGAATAGCTGCGTACGCGATTTTCGGGCAGGTGGAGGTCAATGTGCGCGCCCGCCTGAAAGGCGGGCAGCTCCGACATGCCGACTGGCCGAAACTCATAGGAAGCCACATCATCCGCCTCGAGGCGGATTTGCGTGAGCTGAACGTCAATGTGCTCAGAGGTATGCAGGGACATGTTGACTCGAATATTCGCAAGGGATGAATGATCAAGGCGTATAGCCGAAGTCCGTGCCGAGACGCGCACGCATGTGCCCTGCGCCGTCGTGCTGCCATGACGCTTCAGCCGGCAGTGTGAGTGACACTGCACGCACCATCCAGAGATCCGGGTCGTCGACTCGTATCGTCGACACGCGCTCAGCCGCGAGCTTGCGTACATTCTCGAGTAGCAGACGACGCGTCATCGCCACGCCAGTGTCGCTAATGCCGAGGTTTTCCTTGCTGCGGTCGTAGATCGGCGCGACACCAGACTGGCATGCAGCGTCCTGCACCCATAGTCCCGGCAATCCCGAGAACCAGGTCTTTGTCTGTGCGTCGTAATTGAAGAGGAATGCTGACTGGAGATTGTATTTGGTCCAGTACTTCGCATACGGATGCGTCGGCGGGCGCGGCTCGTAGGCGTTCACGCTCGCATGGCCGGTCTCGCGGCCCTGGTGCCCCGTTTCGAAGAGCTGCCTCGTCTTCTCGTAGAGCGGGCAAGCTGGCGTATAGGAAAACATCAGGCACAGCGTGTTCTCATCGTCGATCGGAACCCACGCGTGACCGCTTAGTTCCGGATACTTCGATTGCGGCGGCACGAGCGTGTAGAACGGAAACAGAAACTGGTTGACGCGCCAATAGTGATGCGCCTCGTCAAGTACACGCCGCGAAGCGATGCTGATGCCGAAATCCTGTCGTTGACATTCGAATGCAGGTCGCAAGTCACGCTTGGCGGTCCAATCATTGATGGCGCCCTGTGAATCGATGCGGCCATGCAGGATCGGTGCGTGCGCCGAATCGATTTCCCCCTCCACCGCCTGCAGCCAGTTGCACTCCTGCACGCGGAAGCTGAAATGCACATTTTCCGCTGGCACCATGTTCCATTCGAGATTCGGCAGCGGCGGCAGCGCATCTGAAGGCGCGTCGCCCATGTACGCCCACACAATCCCGTTGCGCTCGCGACATGGATAGCTCTTGATATGCACCTTGTCTTTCAACCGGCTGTCGGCCGGCTCCGCTGGCGTATCCATCACGCGGCCGTCCACGCCGAACTGCCAACCGTGATACACGCAGCGCAAGCCGCATTTCTCGTTACGGCCGAACACGAGCGGTGCCCCCCGATGCGGACATGCATGGTCGACGAGCCCAACACGCCCCTCCGAGTCACGAAACGCAATCAGATCTTCACCGAGTAGCCGCACGCGTTGCGGCTGCCCATCGATCGTCAGGTCCAAGGACGGCAGAAAGGGCAACCAAAAAAGGCGCATGAAACGCCCAGTTGGCGTAGCTGGGCCGACGCGCACAAGGGTCTCGTTGTCTTGATGGGAAAGCATATCTGTCTCCACAATTCCAAACATTGGTGGGACCAATTATAAGTTAATCGATAGGGCCGTCAACGGTGTTGAGATTTCTTTGCACGAATATTGTCAGTAAATATTTGATGATTTTTTTTCATAAAAATGGATAATTTTCTAATTATTCAGCTTTAAACGCACATTTTTATGCGAATTTTTCGAATTCAATGACCGACATCTTCATCTCTTTTCAGCCGGTAAGGGATTTCCCGGCTGGGCCAAATTTCTCACAATCAATATATTAACCCACCAAATTGGTCCATCCAATTTGGACATACAAAAGGAGATAAGCATGAGTGTGTCGTCCCAATCCCCCGCCGCGCCCCCCGGGCCGACGCCGGTCATGTCGGGAGAGGCTCACGTCGATGGCGTTCAGGTCGTATCGAGAGTTGGGCGGCGTTTGATGTGGTATCTGATCGCAATCTACGTGGTATCCGTGCTGGATCGCGGCAACCTAAGCTTTGCGTCGTTCTCGATGAACAAAGAATTGGGCCTCACGCCGCAGATGTACGGTATCGGTGTGGGCATTCTCTTTCTCGGATACGCGTTGTTCGAGGTTCCCAGCAACCTTATACTGGCCCGATACGGAGCCCGCGTCACACTCACGCGTATTGCGATCATGTTCGGCATTGTCACCATGTCGATGGCATTTATCAGGGGTCCATATAGTTTTTTCACCATGCGAGCACTGCTCGGGATCGCTGAAGCGGGACTCACCCCGGGCGTGTTTCTGTTCCTGAGCTACTGGATCCCTCAGCAGTACAGGGCCCGCTACAACGCAATGTTTTCTTACTCGATCCCAGCCGCCTATGTACTCGCATCGCTCGTGTCCGGTGCGATCATGCAACTGGACGGCACGTGGGGTGTGCCGGGCTGGAAGTGGCTGTTCGTGCTCGAAGGTCTGCCTGCGGTCGCGCTAGGCGTCTTCGGTGCGTTCTACCTGACCGACCGGCCGCATCAAGCCGGCTGGCTCTCGTCAGGCGAGAAGCTCTGGCTCGCGAATCAACTGGAGAAGGACAATGCAGCGCCCGCGCATGGTGTCCCGACTGGCGTGATGGCCCTGATGCGCCGACCAGAAATGTGGGTGCTCACGCTCGGATATGTCGGAATCTTCTCCGGCAACGCAACGGTCGGCGCCTGGCTGCCGCAGATTCTGCATCACGCAGGCGTACCGCTCGGCATCATCGGTTTCGTCGCGATGGTGCCACCGCTTGCAGGCATCGTCGGCATGACGTTGCTGTCCCGACGGTCCGATCGTCGCAAGGAGCGCGTGCTGCATACCGTAGCCTGCATGCTGGTCGCCGCGGCCGGTTATACGACCGTCGCGCTTTCCACCACGCTGGTTGGCGCTCTGATCGGCTTCATGCTCGCCAACATCGGTGTCTATTCTTCGCTCGCGATCTTCTGGTCGATCCCGCAAACTTATCTTCCTGCGAACGCCAAGCCCGCGGTAATCGCGATCATCAGCTCGTTCGGAGCCATTTTCGGCGGCTGGATCGTACCGATGATGGTCGGCCGCCTACAGCAGCAAACGCACAATCTCGCCGCTGGCATGATTGTAGTCGCCGTGTTCTTCATGTTCTCGTCGGCATGCGTGTTCTTTGCGGGGCGCCGCATGGCCGGCCGCGCGTAAGGAAGGGAGCCGACATGCAACGAGGTCCATTGTCCGACGTACGCGTAGTTGAATTCAGCGCGCTCGGCCCAGTGCCATTCTGTGCGATGCTGCTCGCCGACATGGGTGCCGACGTAGTACAGATCGCGAGGCCGCACACTTCGATTGACACTGATAATTTCATGCAACGTGGCCGTCGGGTTATCCCGCTCGACCTGAAACAGCCGCACGATCGCGACACGGCACTTGACTTGATCGCACGTGCTGACGTGCTGCTCGAAGGCAATCGCCCCGGGGTCATGGAGAGCCTCGGTCTTGGGCCAGACACCTGCACCGCACGCAATCCGCGCCTCGTATACGGCCGCATGACGGGTTGGGGCCAGACTGGTCCACTCGCATCGACCGCAGGCCACGACATCAACTACATTGCGCTGACCGGCGTGCTCGATGCAATCGGCGTTGCGGGCAGTTCGCCAGTGCCGCCGCTGAACCTTATCGGCGATTACGGCGGCGGCGCGATGTTTCTCGCGTTTGGCACGCTATGTGCGCTGTGGGAAGCACGCGCCAGCGGTCTCGGACAAGTGATCGACGCGGCAATGGTGGACGGCAGCGCAATGCTGATGTCGCTGTTCTGCCGGCTTCTTGCGCAGGGCAAATGGAACGGCCCGCGCGGTACACGCATACTCGACGGCGGCGCACCGTGGTACACCACCTATCGAACCGCCGACAACCGTTACGTTGCGGTTGGCGCGCTTGAGGAGCCTTTCTGGCAGGCGCTCCTCGCGGGACTGGAAATCTCGCCCGCAAGTTTGCCACCGCGCAGCGAGAAAGGCGGGTGGCCCGTAATACGAGCAGCGCTCGCCGACCGCTTCGCGACACGAACCCGCGACGCCTGGGCCAAGCAGTTTCGCGAATCCGACGCCTGCGTCAGCCCAGTTCTCAACTTGCAGGAAGCGGCCGAAAACGAGCACATCGCCGCACGGCACACCTACGTCGCCGATCGCAATTTCGTGCGCCCTGCCACAGCGCCGCGCCTGAACCGCACTCCCGCAAGCGAAGCCGTGCCGCCCACGCTCGGTACCGCACAAGCCGTACTCGAAGCGTGGCAGACAGGCGCATCACGGCGATGAACACCGGGCCCACACGCCTCGCTTCTCACCGGAAATCACCATGTTCGCATGGTTTGGGTCATGAATCCGGACCCGGCATTTCCAGTGAGGAATTGGGCCGAGACATTTGCATTGGAGGTATCGGCATATGAACCGCTCGCTAAAAGGCCAAGTGGCAATCGTCGGTATCGGCGAAACACCGTATTACCGGCACGGCAAGTCGCCCGACAGCGAGTTCAAGCTCGCATTAAAGGCAATTCTGGCCGCGTGCGCCGACGCGAGCATCGACCCGCGCGACATCGACGGTTTCGCTTCATACAGCGATGAGCGCAGTGAAGCGACGCGCCTTGCCGCGGCACTCGGCACGCGGCGTCTGCGTTCGAGCACGATGCAATGGGAAGGAGGCGGCGGCGGCTGTTGTGCGGCCGTCGCAAACGGCGCGGCAGCGATCGTCGCCGGACTCGCCGACTGCGTGGTCGTGTTTCGCTCACTCGCGCAAGGCCAATATGGACGTTTCGGACGCACCACCGGCATCGACACGATTTCGGGAGAGAAAGCCTGGCTAATGCCGTATGGCGTGCTCGCGCCGCCGCAACGCTTTGCGATGCGCGTCCAACGTTTCATGCATGAGCACAAGGTTCGTCAGGAAGCGCTGCGCGCGATCGCGCTTGCGTCGTATCGACACGCACAATCAAACCCGCGTGCAGTCATGTACGGCAAACCGCTCGACATCGAAAAATACGAGTCGTCGCGCTGGATCGCGGAGCCCTTTCATCTGTTTGACTGCTGTATGGAAAACGATGGCGCGGCCGCATTGATTCTCGTACCGGCGGAACGAGCCCAGGAGTTCGGCAACAAAGCGGCGTTCGTCCTTGGCGCAGCCACGGGCTCGGACCATCGCTTCGCGGCGGTCCCGCACAATGGTCCCACCTACGGAAGCGCCAACTTTGGCACGGTCGCGCCCGACCTCTTCCGCATGGCCGGCGTCGGTCCTGGCGATGTCGGCGTGGTGCAGAGCTACGAGAACTTCACTGGCGGGGTTGTGATGGCGCTGGCCGAGCACGGCTTCTTCGCTCCCGAAGACGCGAACGATTTCCTGACGCTCGACAACCTGATCGCGCCAGATGGCCGCTTGCCGCTCAATACGAGCGGCGGCAATCTGGCCGAGTGCTACATGCATGGCTTCGAACTGGTATTGGAAGCAGTGCGACAAATCCGCGGCACCTCGTGCAACCAGGCGCGCCGAAACGATGTTGCGCTTGTCATCGGCGGCCCGATGGTTTCGCCGGTGAGTAATCTTTTGCTCGGATCGGAGGCAACACGATGAAAGAAGCAAGTACTGCGTCGTACTACCTTCCTGCCGGCCTGCCTATCCCCGTGTCGGAACCGGACGGACTCTCCGCGCCCTATTGGCACGCATTGCGCGAAAACCGCCTACTGGTGCAGCGATGCACGCATTGCGACACATGGCAGTTCGGCCCCGAATGGATCTGTCACGGATGCCACGCATTCGACCCCACGTGGACTGAAGTCGCTCCGCGCGGGCGTATCTACAGTTGGGAGCGCGTATGGCATCCGTCGCACGATGCGTTGACCGGCCATGGTCCGTACCTCGCCGTTCTCGTTGAGTTGCCGCACGCGGGCCACGTACGCATGGTCGGAAATCTGCTCGGCAATCCACGGCAGAAGGTGACGATCGGAGCCGAAGTCGAAGGTGTGTTCGAGCATCATGCCGACGCCGATCCGCCCTATACACTGCTGCAGTGGCGCATATGCAGCCGCAGCACGGCATGAGTGCGGCAGGGACTGAGCCCATCTTCGTCACCATCTGAACACGATCAACAACACTACAGTGCGCGCTCGAGCCGACGCGCCGCCCGCTGCAACACAGGCAAAAATGACTGCTCCAGTGTCTCGACACTAACGCGCCCCGAAAACGCGCTGACGCTGATCGCTGCCTCAATCGCTCCGCCACGTCCTCGCACTGGCACCGCCATCGCACACATGCCAACTTCCAGTTCCTCGTAGCTGAGCGAATAACCAACCGTCCTCGCACTGTCTATGACATCGATCAGTGCGGCGGTGTCGGCGCGCGTGTGCCTGGTCAGCTTCTTCATCGGCACTGCACCGAGATGGCGACGGATCTGGTCGTCACCCAGGTCAGAAAGCAGCACGCGCCCGGCTGCCGAGCAGTACACGGGCAACCGTGCCCCGAGCTTCACGCCAGTCGAAACAATCCGCACCGCTTCCGCACGTGCGACGAACACGGCATAGCCATCGTCAAGCACCGCTAGTGATACGGACTCCTGTAGTTCGTCACGAGCCTCGGCAAGCAGAGGCTGCGCGATCTGGGGCAATGACGAGGTGCTCAGATAGGCACTCCCGAGCCGCAACATACGCGGCAGCGGGACGAAGAACTTGCCGTCGTATGCGAGATAGCCGAGGTCTACCAGCGTCAACAGGCAACGGCGCGCGGCGGGCCGACTCAGATCGGCAAAGCGCGCTGCGTCGGATACGGTCATCCGCGTCGTTGATGCGCCAAACGCCTCGATGATCGCGAGCCCCTTCGCAAGCCCCCCCATCCCCTCCTTCGCACGGCCTCCTGCTACCGATTCACTGCCTTCCGAGGAAAAAGGTTCGCCCGCCTCTCCGTTGACAGGCGCTTTGATCGATGTCATATTTAATCCGTATATCGAACAACGTACGGTATTCGAACACATTCGGCTGGCGCGGTCAAGTTCCACCGAAATGGAAATACTGCGCAAAAACGAAGAAAACCGGAGACCCGCGACGTTCGTCGCGGCCTCCGCCATGTATGGAGCGAATCCTCTTGAACTACATCCCCATTAAGCCGGCGCGCCGCGCCAGCATTACGTGGCCGTCGGAAGGACTGACGCGCGTGCCTTACTCCGTTTTCCAGGATCAGGACGTCTACGCCGACGAACAGGACGCGCTCTTCCGCGGCCCGCACTGGAACTATCTGTGTCTCGAAGCCGAAGTGCCCAATGCCGGCGACTTCCGGACGACCCGGGTCGGCGACGCCCCGGTCGTCGTCACTCGCGACGACGACGGCGAGCTGTATGCGTTTGAAAACCGTTGCGCGCATCGCGGCGCGCTGGTTTGCCTCGAAGACCAGGGCAACGCGAAGGATTTCAGCTGCGTGTATCACGCATGGACGTACAGCCTGCAAGGCGATCTCGTCGGCGTCGCGTTCAAGGAAGGTATCAACGGCCAGGGGGGGATGAAGCCGGACTTCTGCCTGGGCGAACACAATCTGCGCAAGCTGCGCATCGCGACGCTGCATGGACTCGTGTTCGGTAGTTTCTCCGACGACGTGGCACCGCTCGACGAGTACCTCGGCGACGAAATCGTCGAGCGCATCACGCGCGTCCTAGAGGACCGATCACCGGTCGTGCTGGGCCGCTTCACGCAAATGCTGCCGAATAACTGGAAGCTGTATTTCGAGAACGTCAAGGACTCGTATCACGCGAGCATCCTGCATCTCTTCTTCACCACGTTCCAGTTGAACAGACTGTCCCAGCGCGGCGGCATCATCGTCTCCGAAGGGGGCGGCAATCACGTCAGCTACTCGGCCGTCGATCACGCCGCGGCAGCCGCCGATCTCGAGCACAAAGCGAACGATTACGCGGAACAGAACATCCGCTCCGAAAGCGAACACCGGCTCGAGGACACCTCGGTACTCGCCGGTACCGACGAATTCGGCGACGGCGTCACGCTGCAGATCCTCTCGGTGTTCCCCGGCTTCGTGCTGCAGCAGATCCAGAACGCGATCGCCATCCGCCAGATCCTGCCGAACGGCACGCACGAAACCGAACTGAACTGGACCTACCTCGGCTTCGAAGACGACACGCCCGAACTGCGTGAGATGCGTATGCGCCAATCGAACCTCGTCGGCCCCGCCGGCTATGTATCGATGGAAGACGGTTGCGTCGGCGGCTTCGTCCAGCGGGGCATCGGCGCTGCGAGCGACCACAGCTCGGTGCTCGAAATGGGCGGCGACACCGCCGAGAGCAGCACGAGCCGCGTGACCGAAGCATCGATTCGCGGCTTCTGGAAGGCTTACCGCAACGCAATGGGATATTGAAAAGCATGGCGCAAGACATTCATCAACGGATCGCGCGCGCGCAGGCCGCGTACGTTCGCTGCATCGACGACGGCGATCTCGACCAGTGGCCCGACTTTTTCACTGACACCTGCCTCTATCGAGTTACGACTGCCGACAACCATAAACGCGGGCTCACCGCGGGCATGATCTACGCGGCCTCGCGCGGCATGCTGATCGATCGCATCGCCTCGCTGCGGGACGCGAACATCTACGAGCGTCATGCATACCGGCATCTGCTGGGCCAGCCGTACATCCTGAGCGAAAGCGATAGCGAAGCGCGTAGCGAAACGTCGTTCATAGTCGCGCGAATCATGCGAGACGGCTCGACGAGCCTCTTCGCGACCGGCCGCTACTGCGACGTGTACGCACTCGACGGCGAGCACGTGAAACTGCGCGAGCGGATCGTCGTCTGCGATAGCTCCCGAATCGACACCTTGCTCGCGCTGCCGCTATGACCACACATGGACAAACGATCGCGCTCGCGATCGGCGACCCCAACGGCATTGGCCCGGAAATCGCGGTCAAAGCCGCCGCGCAACTGTCGGCGGATCCGCACGCGCCGCGCCTCGTGCTATTCGGCGATGCACACGTGATCCGCTGGTACGCCGAACGCTGTGTCCCGGAACTGGCGCTGCGCGAAGTCGCGGACGACGCATGGCCCGCTCCCGCTTCGCGCACACTCGATTTCGTGAACGTTGCATCGCTCGCGGGCGATGCGTTCGAACCAGGACAGGTCTCGCCGGCGGCCGGCACTGCGACGCTCGCGTACGTGTCGGCAGCGCTCGCCGCCGCGCGTAAGGGCCTGGCCGACGCAGTAATCGCCTGCCCCCACTCGGAAACCGCGGTCAACGCATCCGGCGTGTCCTTCTCCGGTTATCCGGGCTTCGTCGCCGCGCAGACGGGACTGCCTGCCGAAGACGTGTATTTGCTGCTCGTGGGCGGAGGATTGCGCATCGTACACGTAACGCTGCACGAAGGCATCGCCTCCGCGCTCGCGCGGATCGATCAGCGGCACGTGGAAGGCGCGGCCCGCGCGGCGGTGCAGGCACTGCGGCGCATGGGCATCGAGCGTCCGGTCGTCGGTCTGATGGGCATCAACCCGCATGCGGGCGAAGGCGGGCTGTTCGGACGCGAAGACATCGAGATCACCGAACCCGCCGCACGCGCGCTTCGCGAAGACGGCATCGACGTGGTCGGCCCTCAAGGCGCAGACCTGCTCCTCGCGAACCCGGATGTCGATGTGTTCGTCGCGATGTATCACGACCAGGGCCACATTCCGGTGAAGCTGCGCGCGGGTCGGCATTCGGCCGCGATGTCCGTCGGCTCTGGTGTGACGTTCTCGAGCGTCGGACACGGCAGTGGCTTTGACATCGCCGGCACCTTGCGCGCGGACCCAGTTCCCCTTCTCGGCGCAATCCGTCTCGTCGCCACCGGCACGATACAGCCGCCCGATGCGGCACGCGCATCCTGAACCGCTTTATCGAGGTCACACCATCTTGGATCACCAGATTTCCATTGCCGGCAGCGACATCGTGTTCCGCTGCGAAGAAGGCGAAACCGTGCTGAACGCAGCTGAACGCGCCGGCTATGCAGTGCCCTATTCGTGCCGAAAAGGCGTGTGCTCGACTTGCGAAGGCGGCGTCGTTGCAGGCGCGGGGCGGTCGTCCGTACAGGGCGGCATCGATGGCCCCGCGGAGCGCGTGCTGCTGTGCTGCCTGCGCCCGACCTCGGACCTGACCATTACGCCGCGCCGGATCGAGAAGCGCGAACCCGCCGCGCGCAAGACGCTCGACATGACCGTCTACCGGGTGACGCAACCGGCCGACGACGTGAGCGTGCTGCACCTGCGATTGCCCACCGGTACGCGCGCAAGGTTTCGCGCCGGACAGTACCTGCAGATCGAACTCGACGACGGCAGCCGCCGCAACTACTCGATGGCCAATCCGCCTCACGAAAGCGATAGCGTGCAACTGCACGTACGCCACGTGGCAGGCGGGCGTTTCTCCGAAGGCGTGCTGCGCGGCCTGGACAAAGGCCACAAGCTGCGCGTCGAACTTCCATTCGGCGAATTCTCGTTGCAGGACACGTCTGCAAAACCGGCGATCCTGATCGCGACCGGCACCGGCTTCGCACCAGTCAAGTCGATCGTCGAGGACGCGATCAAGCGCAAGCTTGACCGTCCGCTGTACCTGTACTGGGGGGCGCGCCGACTCGAAGATCTGTACCTGTTCGATCTCGCGCAGAAGTGGGACAGAAGCGGCCGCCTGCGCTTCGTTCCTGTGCTGTCCGAGCCGCACGACGGTTGGGACGGCCGCCATGGTTTCGTGCATGAAGCCGTACTCGAAGACTTCGGCACGTTCGACGGCTATCAGGTTTATGCATGCGGCAATCCTTCGATGACGAGCGCCGCCCACGCGACATTCACCCAAGCGGGCCTCGCCGAAGACGACTTCTTTAGCGACGCGTTCGTCCACACGGATCAGGCCGCATAGACGCGCCGCATCCGCTCGCGATGCAGAAATAATCCAGGAGACATACTTTGGCATCCAGAATAATTGATGTGGCAGAGATCATAGAACGGGAAAAGACCGGCTACGGCCAGTACCTCGTCGTTCTGTTGTGCGCGCTGCTGATGTTCCTCGACGGCTTCGACACTCAGGCCATCAGCTATATCGTGCCTGCGCTTTCAAAGGCGTGGCATCTGCCGCGCGAAATTCTCGGCTCGATCTTCTCGGCGGCCTTGGTCGGCCTGATGATCGGCTATCTCGCGATCGCACCACTGTCCGCGCGTTTCGGCCACAAGCGGATGATGGTGGCGAGCACCCTGCTATTCGCGGTGTTCACCATGCTCACCGTGTTCGCCACCAACGCGGTCGAGCTGATCGGCCTGCGCTTTCTGACCGGCATCGGCCTCGGTGCTGCGGCGCCAAGCGCGGTCGCGCTTACCTGCGAATTCGCGCCGAAACGGCTACGCTCGACATTCGTGCTGCTCGTGTATTGCGGGTTCTCGCTCGGCTTTGTCGTCGCAGGACTCGCCGCGGGTGCGTTGATGCCCTCGTACGGCTGGAAGTCGTTGATGCTGGCCGGTGCGATCGCGCCACTTGCACTGGCTGCGCCGCTCGCCTGGCTCCTGCCCGAATCGCTTGCGCTCCTGCAACGCCGCCCGAACGGCACCGAGCAGATCCGCGCCGTGCTCGCGCGGCTTTTCCCGCGCGTCGCGCTTCCTCCGTCAAGCACATTCCATCTCGAAGACGACGCGCAGCAGCGTGCGAGCGTGACTGAACTCGTACGTGGCCGTGTGGCGGCCGGCACACTCCTGCTCTGGGTTGTGTTCTTCCTGAATCTCGCTGAGTTCTATTTCATGCAGAGCTGGTTGCCGACCATGCTGACCGGCCTTCGATATCCGCCCGCAACGGTCGTATGGATCACCGCGCTGCCCACGATCGCCGGCGTGCTGTCCGCTGTGCCGCTCGGCCTCGCGATGGACCGCATCGGACCCTATACGACACTGACAGTACTGTACGTCATCGGCGGCGTGTTCATGTGGCTTGTGGCTGGGGCGTTCTCAGGCAGCATCGCGTGGCTGTTCGTCACCGTGTTCTGCGCCGGATTCTGCATCAGCGGCGGACAGAAAAGTGTGATCGCGCTGGCCGCTGTTTACTACCCGCAGAACCTGCGCTCTTCCGGCGTTGGCTGGGCGCTCGGCGTGGGCCGGCTTGGCGGCATCGCCGGCCCGCTCGTCGCCGGCATGCTGTATGCCGCGCATTGGGCACCGTCCGAGATCTTTGCCTTCTCTGCATGGCCGGTGCTGGCAGCCGCCATTGGCGTATTCGCGATGGGGCGCTTCTATCGTGAACGTCCAGTCGTTCCCGAAGCGCCATGACGCGGTAGACCCTGCTGTACCACGCGGTTTCGCATTCTCGCCGCGGTTTCTTTCGACTTTCCATCAATACAGACCCATGCCTCATCCCCGCAACGACGGGGAGAGGCTGACGCATTACGACTTCGGAGACTAGATGAAAAAAACCACCCTCGTTCTCGCTGCCCTTTCCCTCGCTACGGGCGCCGCTCACGCACAGAGTTCGGTCACATTGTACGGCCTTGTCGACGAAGGACTCGTATACGTGAACAATCAATCTGGTCATGCGAATCTTGAAACTGTCACCGGCCCGACGAGCGGCAGTCGCCTGGGTCTGCGCGGCACCGAGAACCTTGGCGGCGGACTGAGTGCGATCTTCACATTAGAAAACGGTTTCGACGCGTCAAATGGAAAAATGCTGCAAGGCAACCGTCTGTTCGGACGTCAAGCATTCGTCGGGCTATCGAGCGAACGCTACGGTACGCTAACGCTCGGCCGCCAGTACGATACGATGACTGAAATTATCGGTACGTACGCTGCAACCTCGATGTGGGCATGGCTCGGCACGCACCCGGGCGATTTCGACAACCTGAACTCGACGTTCCGCGTGAACAACGCCCTGAAATACCGCTCTCCGGTGATGGCCGGCCTGCAAGTGACCAGCATGTTCGCACCCGGCGGCGTTGCGGGCAATTTCGCATCGAACCGCGTGTACGCGCTCGGGCTGCGATACATCCATGGTCCATTCAGTGCTGCGCTTGCGTACGACTCGGTCAACGATCCATCGACATCGGTGCTCGACAGCGCCCTTGCACCAGGTGAGCCTGGTTACGCGTCACCGTCGAAGACACCACAATTCGGCGGCTATGCATCCGCGAGCGCATGGAAGATCTTTGGCGCGGCGCTCGGCTACCGGATTGGCGACGCCGTCCTCCACGTGGTGTACACGAACACGCGCTTCCAGAATATTGTGTATACCGCATCGACACCGAACACTGGCACGGCTGTATTCAACAGTTACGAAATCAATGGCCGCTACCGCATAACGCCGGCGTTCTCGGTCGGCGCGTCGTACGACTACACGAAGGCGAGAGATGCGAAGTACCAGCAGGTCGATTTCGGGCCGAACTATGCTCTGTCCAAGCGTACGGACCTCGATCTCGTCGGCGTGTGGCAACATGCGTCCGGGATCGACTCGACGGACCATGCAGCCGTCGCAGCTATCAGCACGCTCGGTCAGTCGTCGACGCCGACGCAGGTTGCGGTGAAACTGGCATTGCGACATCGGTTCTGATGACCTGGACACTCCGGTATCTGCCGCTATCCATTGCCATCACGTTGCAAACCGCACGGCTAGTTGCACGTGAAAGTACATGTACATGACGCTCAGCCGGTGCCAAGCAGAACGAAGCGCTTACAGATGGCGCTGACCGCTGACGAGTTTAACGAACGCGCGCTGTCGACCCTGAGCAGGCTATCGACGCGACAAAACATTAATGACTCGTCTTGGCAGTACCTATTCACAGAAACTACCTGAGGGTTGCCGTTGAGGACTTCAACGGCAACTCCAAAGAACCTTCATTGGACTGATGCTCTCGACCATGAATAGACATTTGAAGGCATGCAGCAATTCGAGACTGTCGCGCTGCGGGTTGATCACCCACAGCACAACCAGCTCGCGCTGCAGCTCACGTAACGTTCCGGCCAGCGTCGCGCCGAACTGCGCGCGGCCGTATTGACCACGATGACCGCATCCCGGTTCTCGTCGCAGAAATTGACCAGCAGGCCAATCCAGCCGCTTGCATCGTCCAGGCTATAGGCAATACAACGCATCCTGTCCTAGACCGCTTTCATCACATCCGGATTGGAGGTATCGGTTTCGACGAGCGCGGCATGGATTTCACGCCATTGCAGATAATCGGCCAGGGCAAGCGCGACAAAACTCTTTCCTACACCGCCCTTGCTGCCTCCGACCAGATAGATGGGGTAAGTCATCGTGTCCATCTGAATCCTCTAAAGGTTCTCGGTGTCGGGCTCGATCTCGAATGAGAATCGCATCCCGCATCACCATGGTTCCCGGCCTGTGGCCGTCCTTTTCCCCATCCTGCTTCGGATTCGCGCGGGTGTTGTCTGCGCGTGGCACGTCGTCCTGACTGATTTTTGCCGAACGACGTGGTGGCCCGGCATTGCTGTGCGTGACGTCGCTGGCTGCCTGCCGGGGCGGTCGGTTCTTTTTGGGGGGATATAACGCGTACCTGACAGAACCCACGCTAAACTCGACGCCCTTTCCCCTTGCATGTTCAACGATGTCTTCCAGCGTATAACCTTTCTTTCTAACCGCACCGATCAACGCCCGCATCTCTTTCATTGCATCGGTAATAGCAACGCGCTGCTCGGCCTCCGGCTTGACCGGAAGTGATTCGAGAGAATGGATCAGTTCATCCCACTGTGCCCGCGTATAGCTCTTCGCAACCGGCATGACTCACTCCAGATCACTCCCACCATGTCATCCTGCTCACGTGGAAACGACCCGTCAATACCTCTTTCCTGAGTGAAGCCGCTTCATCGGAACAGTACAGAATCCGGCAGATCGAACCGGAATAGAAGAAATATTTCGGGGCTATCGTGCACGAGCAACGATCAGGAATGGATGCTCCGCAGAGAGGCAACGAACCGAAGCAAACAGTCACTGCGGCCACACCGACACGGGTCGTATCAGAAATCGCACATCCGGGCCAACCGGATGTGCGTGATGCCCTCACGGAATATCTTTCGCATCCAGCAGACTCGCAACTGGTCGCCCACACATCGCCAGAACGACGGCCCTGATTCCGCGAACATGAAGGACTGATGGAACAGCAGGCGTCTCACGGATTCAGGATATGAAATTGACGAACGGAATCGGCCAGCCTCGCAGATTCCCGACAATCAACCATCCACCGCGACCGAGCTATCGAACAGAATCGTTCCGTACCGCGTGCAGACTCGATCCGTTTATCTCACAGACTATGTGGCGTCGCTCGCGAACACCTGGACCCTACGGCGCAGACCTATCCGACTGACCTCACCGAAAGCGTTTACGCAAGAACATCAGAAACGATATAAAAACAAGGCATGGCAGGATAGGCCACCGCCGGTTTTGGGCGCCATTGTCCACTAGTCCGTTGCGTCATTGAATTGGCACCGCTCGAATCCGATACAAAGGTTCATCATATTTCCCCTTTTGATTGGCTTCGGGTTCTTGTTGTGCTCGCGAATGTAATGCATAAGTTTGCGATCCAGATCCATCACTGAACTGAAGATGTTGCGCGCGATTACATCGCGCTGGATGTGCGAGAACCAGTTTTCCACCTACTTGAGCCACGACGAGTAGGTCGATGTGAAGTGCAGGCGCACATTTCGATACGCATCGAGGAACTCGGCGACCCGCTGCGTCTTATGGCTGCTGACGTTGTCGCAGATGATATGGATTTCGCAGCGTTTGGGCTGGCTGGCAACGACGTCGGTAAAGAAGGCCACGAACTGTTCGCTGGTGTGGCATGCCGTCGTTTTGCCCAACACCTCGCCAGTGGCCGTGTTGAATGCCGCGAACAGACTGAGTGAGGTTCCCCCGGTTTTTCGCCTTCCAGAGGCCCCGGGTTATGCCGCCGCATCCCTTGTCCGCTGAGCCGCAAACCAGTCTTGCATGAACTGGGTTGGCGACATGAAGCCAAGCGATGAATGACGACGACTGCGGTTGTAAAACACTTCGATGTATTCGAACAAGTCCGCGACGGCTTCGCGATGCGTGCGATACCTCGTGCCATGCACCCGCTCGTTCTTCAGGCTGTTGAAGAAGCTCTCCATCGGTGCGTTATCCCAGCAACTGCCTTTGCGGCTCATGGAGCATTGCATGCCGTACGAGTCCAGCTTGCGCTGGAAGTCGCGGCTGGCGTATTGACTGCCCCTACCTTTGTCACACCATCGCGATGCCGAGTCGCAACAAAGGTGCCTAACGCGCTCCAGCAACCCATGCCAGCCTCCCGAATGCCGAAAGTCGTGCTACTTTATGACATTTCGCATAAACATTGCTTGGGAGAAAGCATAACCGTTAGCTTCCTTCGTTTCCGCGCGAGCGGCGCCACTATTATCTCTCTGCAGATTACGACAAACCTCACGCGCAATATCGGAAATAATCATGCCGACATCACTTCCGGATTCAAGGTGGTATGAGGCAAAATATTCGTACCTCGGGAGCTCAACGTCAGTCTTTATTATTTTCAGCAGTTCGGAGTAAACTCCACCAATGAGACATCCAGCGTTTATTACACCAATACCCATCCCTGCTTCGACGAAGCGCAGAATGGCCTCACCGGAGTTCGCGCAGTTGAGGTGAACCGGCCAAACTTCCTGCTCACGGAACGCATACTCAATATCTCCATAAGTGCCTGAGTCGGTCGCATAGGAAATCAGCGGAAATTTTGCTATTTCAGCTAACGACATAAAATCCGGAACATTCAATCGGCGACTCACAATCCATTCGCTGCCGTAACTGATTAAAGGTATGTTGCGTACCCCGGAGGTATAGCTTGGCCCAGTCATAATCACCGCATCCAGCTTTCCTTCGACAAGACAAGGTCGAAGGCGGCGAGATGTGTCCACCACCAGCTCGAACGTTCGATCAGCAAGCTGATCTTGGATCATTCTGAGAATCTCCGTCAACCACGCACTGACGATCATCGGAGTTACGCCGATCCGAATCCTCGGAAGTGAAGCAGAGACGGTTCCGCGCCTCGTCATCTGCGATGCAGTCTCTAGAAGACGTTGCGCGAGCTCAAGAAATTCAACGCCGCGGGGCGTCAGCGTTACACCTGCGCCATCTCTATTGAAGAGTTTCGCGCCAATCTCTTCCTCGAGCGAAGCGACTCGTAGAGAGACAGCGGGTTGAGTTATATGTAGCTGGTTCGCTGCAACCCGAAAGCTACCAAGCGTCGCTACAGTCGCGAACGCTTTAATTTGTCGAAGTTCCATCTATCGCACCTATTAATAGCTCTTATCAGGAGGAATGAGCAAAATAAATTTGACAAGTTTTTTCGGCGATCCGAACATGGTTCACAATCTACCAAAAAACGAAGCGATTTGAAAAGGGAACGGAGACATGAGCAAACCCATCAAGTTGAGAGTTGAGGGAGTTTCAAAACGCTATGGTGCAGCATACGCTCTGAAGGAAACATCTCTCATTGTTTATGAGGGTGAATTTCTCACATTACTAGGACCGTCCGGCTCCGGGAAAACGACTCTTTTGTCGATCCTCTCTGGTTTAAGTATCGTCGACAGCGGCGAGATCTGGATCGATGAGAAAGTAGCCACGCATACTTCAGTGCACGAACGCGGAATTGGCATGGTTTTTCAAAACTATGCATTATTTCCCCATCTGACTATTTACGAAAATATCGCGTTTCCACTTAGAATGAGAAAAATTTCCGAAAAAGAAATTTCTCGCAAAGTTGGAGAGGTGCTCGAAGTAGTGCGATTGCCACAAGTGCCAAATCGTTTTCCCAAGGAATTGTCCGGAGGACAGCAGCAACGCATTGCTCTTGCACGCTGTGCCGTATATGAGCCAACTATTATTCTCATGGACGAACCACTAGGCGCATTAGATAAAAAACTCAGGGACGACATGCAGTTGGAGATAAAGCGTCTTCACGTGGAGCTCGGAACGACGATTGTCTACGTTACGCACGATCAGGAAGAGGCAATGTCGATGTCGGACAGAATCTGCCTTATGAGGGATGGTGCAATCGAGCAACTGGGTATGCCTGATGATTTGCACTTTCGACCGGTTTCCCGATTTGCAGCGGATTTTTTAGGGGCTAGTAATATTTTTCCAGCCGATGTTCTAAGCATCGCAGGGGAGCGGATTGAACTGCGAGCGTTTGGAAAAGCCCGAGTTATAGGAGCAGCGGAAAGGCCCGTCGAGTTCAATAGTCATCTAGTTGCTTTCATGATCCGCCCAGAGCATATTCGAATTTTGGAGGATGGGGAAACCGCGAATAACGTTTTCAGTGCGATGGTCACTCGGACAATAATGAATGGATCTATAACTCGGCACTATGTTGCTTTGGAAAACGGGACCGAGCTCGTTACAGCAGAGTTCACATTAGCCCCTATGAGAAGTGATCGGAGAGTTGGCAGAAATGTCAGAATCGGCTGGTCTGCTGAGCATACAATCGTTTTGCCGCATTAAATCGAGGTGACCTGTGAGTGCTAACATCTCTGCCAGGAAGCTTAACAATTCTGTACAAAGAAGAGGATTGCTACACGATGTGTCGCGCTGCTGGGGCCTCGCCCCTGCGCTGCTAACCTTGTCAATTGTCTTCATTGTTCCCGTCCTTCAGGTTCTCGCATCAAGCATATTCGACTCACGTGGTATTCCTGATCTCTCGCAGTACTTTCGCTTGTTTCACACTCCACTTTACCTACACGTTTTATCGAGTACATTTAGAATCGCAGGGTGGACGACTCTCATATGCATCGTCGTTGGCTATCCATTGGCATATTATCTGGCCACTAGTTCAGGGCGTTCGAAGACCATCTTTCTTTTCGGCGTTCTTAGTGCATTTTGGTCCAGCGTGCTCGTCCGGACATTTGCTTGGATTCTGATTCTCGGCCGACACGGTGTTATTGACGAGACGATGCGAGTATTTGGTTTCGACTCGCATTCTTGGCAGCTCATTTACAACTCACTTAGTGTTCTAGTGGGTATGAGCCATGCTCTGATGCCGTTGGGGATCCTGACGATGTTATCAGTGATGCAGAACATAGAGAGTGTCTATGGTCGGGCGGCCGCTACACTAGGCGCGTCGGGCCCCCACGTTTTTTGGCGAATCTATTTCCCAATGTCTCTGCCAGGCGTCGCTGCAGCTGCATTACTCATTTTCGTCACGGCAATCGGCTACTTCATAACACCAACTATGTTAGGTGGTCCGAAGGACGTGATGATCGCTCAAATTATTGTTCAACAAATCGATCAAATGCTCGACTTCGGTTTTGCGGGGGCTGTTGCGGTGCTTCTGCTGGTCGCCACCTGTGTCGTTTTTTTAATTTTTGACCGCATGCTTGGGATGGCAGTGCTTACGGGCGATACAAATAGCCGAAACATAGACGAGGTAAGCCGCATCAGGCACCGGCTAAATTCTTTAGGCCGAAAGTTAGTTGCGGTCGCTGGATGGTTAAGCGCCTATACGGTCGCCATTTTTCACCGTTGGATCAAAGTCACTCGGGTGCCTTCGATGAACGGACGGTTTGTACTCTACGGCTTATCCCTGCTAGTTGTCGCATTCTTGGCTGGCCCTTCGTTGTTTCTTATTCCTTTGTCGTTCACATCGGACACCGGTTTCCAATGGCCACCGCACGGCTTTTCCTTGCAATGGTACTCGGAATATTTCACGTCGCCTATCTGGATAGGTGCTACCCTGCGCTCTCTTCTAGTTGCATTTTTGACCTCGTTCTTCGCTTTATTCCTTGGAGTACCAGCGGCATTTGTCTTGAGTCGGCAAAATATATACGGAAAATCGGCGATAATCGTTTTAATGCTTATGCCCATGATTATTCCAAGAATCATTGTCGCCCTTGCTCTGTTTTACGCATTCTCAAAAGTGGGGCTTCTCGGGACGTCGACCGGATTGATATTGGGTCACACGGTATTTGCCTTGCCTTATGTCGTGATTACAATGATGGCAGTACTTAGAACCTACGACACTCGATTAGATTATGCGGCATACACGATGGGTGCATCTAAGTTTGCGACGTTTCGTTACGTGACATTTCCGTTGATGGGTGCTGGTATTGCGACGGCGTTTCTCTTCTCGTTTGTCCAGTCTTTCGACGAACTCACGGTTGCTTTGTTTGTGAATGGTGGGGTGACGACGACTTTGCCAAGACAGCTTTGGTCGGAGGCCCTAATGAATACCACGCCAACGCTTGCCGCAGTTTCTACAGTCATATTCTTGTTCGTACTAGTGGTGATATTCGGTGTGGAATCAATTAGAAGGATTAGATTCAAGTCGTAAATATCAAAATTGCAATCCGGTGACTATTTCAACGAGGATAATTCAGATGGTACATCGAGCACACAATTATTCAAGAAGAACAGCGTTGAAGACAATTCTGGCAGGAGCATCGGCTGCATCTGTGCCAGCGATATTTTCGGGAAAGTCGTTTGCTGCGGAGACGCTGGTCGTTGCGGACCCAGGCGGCGTCTACGCCGCCGCATATACGGAAGCTTATTACGTTCCATTTACGAAAGAGACAGGAGTGAAAATTATTCCCGTCGCTCGTCGATCGAATCCTTCAGCGGAACTTAAGGCGCAAGTCGACACTAAGAGTTTCTACTGGGACATCTGCGGTGGCCTGACGTCGGATGTTGCTGACTTATTAAGTAGGCAAGGGGCGCTCGAGAAAATCGATAACGGAGGCAAGGATATGGATTCTGTTCCGGCGGATTGGAGATCTGACTTCTACTTTCCTGACGGAATCGGGACATTCGTATTGGCTTATCGGAAGGATCGATTTGCAACGTTGCCACGTACGTTTGCGGATCTATGGAATCTGAATACATTCCCCGGACCCCGCGGAATGCGAAAGTTCGCTCGGGATACTATTGAAGTCGCCCTTCGCGCTGATGGGGTACCCGGAGGCGCGGAGATCTATCGCGTTTTGTCTACACCGGCGGGTTGGGATCGAGCATTTGCGAAGCTTGATCAGATCCGGAAGAACGTAGCCGTATGGTGGGACGTTTCTGCGCAAGTCACGCAAATTCTTAGAAACGGCGATGTGGATTTATGTCCGACATTCAATGTTAGGGCGCAAGCGGCAAAAGACGAAGGCGCCCCCGTCGAGATTAGCTGGGAAGGCGGATTTTACAGTCTCATCGGGTGGGCAATACCAAAGGGTAATCCAAAAGCTGCGATAGGCCGTGAGTTTATAAAATTCTGCGCTCGGCCGGATAGGCAAGCGGCCTACACAGCAAAACTGCGAAACGGTCCTTCAAATCCCCACGCTATTCCTCTGGTGCCAAAAGATGTCGCAATTACACTTCCCAGTTATCCGGCAAATCTGGCCAAGACGACACGCGTGAACGATGTATTTTGGGGGCAACACGAAGAAGAAGCCGACCGTCGATTCAATGGATGGCTTTTACAAGGCTAACTTAACAGAAGGATATCGCTAAATGAAAATCACTGATCTAAAAATCCGAGAATTAAGTGCAGAACTTCCTTTATCGTTCAGCGGCGGCACATATAAACTCGATCGACGAAGTACTCTGCTCTGCCGCATAACTACTGATGAAGGAGTCGTCGGCGAAGTATGCGTAGGAAATGAAACCGGCTATTCCGAGCATCTAAAGGATGTTATCCGCGGAAAACTTCGTGACTTGATCATGGGACAAAATCCGCTGGATATCGAAAGACACTGGCATAACATGCTTGCTACCACTAAAGAATACGCGGATCGCGCGTCGCTAATGCAGGGAATTGCACTTATCGATACGGCTCTTTGGGATTTGCGTGGAAAATTTTTGAAGCAACCGCTCTGGAGGCTATTAGGTGGATATCGAAACTCCGTGCAGATGATTGGTATCGGCGGGTACTATCAGACCAGCAAAGATGAAAAGGGGATTCGAGAGGAAATTGCGTTTTACAAGGAATATGGTCTCGCCGGGATTAAGTTTAAGGTTGGGGCGTTGAGCCTGGAAGAGGACGCGGAACGTGTCCGGATCGTAAGAGCTGCAGGGGGCAATGACTTTGTCATTGTTGTGGACTCCAATATGGCTTGGAATCCAGACGACGCTGAACGCTTTGCAAGCATGATCAAACCGCTCAAGCCAGCTTGGCTTGAGGAGCCTATATGTTCGGAAGATATACCTTTGGAGCTACACCGTCTCCGGCAGAAGTCTTATGTTAAAACTGCCGCGGGTCAGTCAGAATTGTCGGTATTTGAGGCTCATCGTCTGCTTGTCTCTGAATCGGTCGATGTTTTGAATGTGACGTACAATCGGGGCGGCGGCGTGACAGGATGGGTAAAAATTGCGGCAGCCGCAAGTTTCTCAAACGTTGATATGGCGCAAGTGGGCGAACCCCATATCGGGATGCATCTTATAGCATCTGTTCCCAACACCACATACGTCGAATGCTATCCTGACGAGAAACGGGATCCGTTCTGGGCAAAGCTCTACTCAAATCTCCCTCGACCAGAAAACGGTTTCATCAAATTAACCGAGGAACCAGGCGTAGGCCTTAGTCTTCGGGAAGACGCTGTAGAACTCTTTGCAACTGAGGCTTGGAGTTGAGATGCTCGAGCATTTCTCCAACAGCGGATCAATCGGAGAAGGGGCGCCGGCCATCTGCAACCTTGTGTTGACACGATTTATTAGGTATGCAGATGAGCGTAGCGGCACGCGTCCACCAGGATCTAACGTGCGCAGAGAGCGGGAGAAGCGTCAGACTTGCGGCTGACCGTCGAGCATTTTCGTCGCTAACCACAAAGCACGCGATCGCCTCGCGCGTTGCTGCGTTGACAGCGCAAAGGAAACATGGGACCTCCGGCCGCGTAGGGCGGCCGACTGGTCTCCATTTTCGGACGGTCTGCGCGGACCAGTGATTATGAAAATGGCGACCCTTTGTCTTGAAGGTGCTCTGGGTACGATAGTGATTGCCATTCGAGCCGGCATTGAAGCAGACGCCGTCCTCGAAGCGCATCGCAAGAGTAGCACTTACCCTGAAAATTACAGCTGTATGTCGACATATTACAGCCTGATGTAGCGAAGACAGGATCAGTGTTTTCGTAAAACGTGCAGTTTATCTTCTTCAAATGTGGCAACGCGTTTGCTTTTTCCACTGCCTTAGCTTTCTATAAATTCGTAAATACAGGAACAAGCGATGGAGTGGTGGCAGTCTAAAAAACCCTGCAAAAAAACTTAGAGTATGAGTCGCAATGCCACAGAGATCGCTGAAAAGATTCACGTTTCTCCTGCTGCCGGGTTTTACGATGATTGCGTTCGTCAATTGTGTAGAGGTTTTGCGATTGGCCAATCAACTTCACGGCGAAGACCTGTTCGAATGGTCGATCTGTTCCGCGTACGGTGGGTATATCGAGTCTAGTAACGGTCTCTCGATCGAGACGACCACTATTCAAGATGCTCGGCATCCTGAAATATTATTTGTCTGTGCCGGGAATGGCGTCCATAAATTGAATCTATCCTTCTACCTTTCACTCTTAAGAGAATTTTCGGCATTTGGAACAATCCTCGGAGGACTGTGCACAGGGTCATTTGTTCTTGCCAAGGCGGGGCTTCTCGACGGATACGCGTGTACGATCCACTGGGAGTATCTGGTCGCACAGCAGGAGCGCTTTCATCACGCAAAATTCGAACGAAATATTTTTGTTATTGATAGAGATCGAGTTACTTGTGTCGGGGGGGCCGCATCTTTGGACATGATGCTATGTTTAATTCGAACAACAATCACAAAAGACCTAAGAGAAAAAATTGTAGACTATCTCATGCTTGATTCGATACGAGATGGAAAATCGATAAAAACTATTCCGAAATTTTCCGGGCATGGTTGCTCTCGTGAAGTCTTCCAGCGTGCTGTAGAACTCATGGAAGGCAATTTGGACCAACCTATTTCGTCGAGCCTGAACAATCCTCGAAGCCTTATGGTGCAAGGCTTTGCGCTCTGAATGGGGTTGAGGGAATTGCAGGAAGCAGGCATATTAACGCGTAATTCCTGCATTTTTTGACGAGGTGCGGATGGG
>NZ_JAAGPQ010000102.1:0-25207 GCF_017104985.1 Paraburkholderia sp. Ac-20342
CGCGATCGGCGCCTCGGCGGGCGGGCCGGCCGCGCTCGCGACCCTGCTCGGCGGTCTGCCGAAGGACTTCGGCGCCGCGCTCGTGATCGTGCAGCACGTGGACGCCGCGTTCGCCGCGGGCATGGCGGACTGGCTCAACCAGCAGTCGGCGCTGCCGGTGCGCATCGCGCGCGAAGGCGACCGGCCGCAGGCAGGCGTCGTGCTGCTCGCCGCCACCGACGACCATCTGCATCTGAAGCTGCCGAACATGCTCGGCTACACGCGCGTGCCCGAGGAAACGCCGTACCGCCCTTCCGTCGACGTGTTCTTTCACAGCGTGGTGGCGCGCTGGCCCGCGCGCGCGGTCGGCGTGCTGCTGACCGGCATGGGCCGCGACGGCGCGATCGGCCTGAAGGCGATGCGCACCAAGGGTCATTACACGATCGCGCAAAACGAGGCCACGAGCGCCGTGTACGGCATGCCGAAGGCGGCCGCCGCGCTCGACGCCGCCGCCGCGATCCTGCCGTTGCCGCGCATCGCCGACGCGCTCGTGGCCGCCATCGGCGAGCGCGAGGCCCCCTTTGCACATTGACGTGGATTTCCCGATATTCATTCTGGCTGAACGACATGGACACGCCTAAACCGCCCCAGAACGCCGCTGCGCAGCATGCCGCAGACGAAGCGAACACACCGGCACAGGCACCGGCACACGCGCTCGACGTGGAAGATGCGCCCAGCCTCGCCATCGACGACGCGCTCGCGCGCATCCTCGCCAACCCGCCCGCGGCCGAGTGCCCGATCATGGTGCTGCTCGTCGACGACCAGGCGATCATCGCCGAGGCGGTGCGCCTCGCGCTCGCCGGCGAGCCCGGCGTCGACTTTCACTACTGCGCGTCGCCGGAAGAGGCGGTGCAGTGCGCCGAGACCACCCGCGCCACGGTGATCCTGCAGGATCTCGTGATGCCGGGCACGGACGGTCTCACGCTGGTACGGCAGTACCGGCAGAATCCGGCCACGCGCGACATGCCGATCATCGTGCTGTCGACCAAGGAAGAGCCGCTCGTGAAAAGCGCAGCGTTCGCGGCCGGCGCCAACGATTACCTCGTGAAACTGCCGGATCGCATCGAGCTGATCGCGCGTATCCGCTATCACTCGCGCTCGTATCTGAACCTGCTGCAACGCGACGAGGCGTATCGCGCGCTGCGGCAGTCGCAGCAGCAGTTGCTCGCGACCAATCTGGAACTGCAGCGGCTCACGCATTCGGACGGCCTGACGGGGCTGTCGAACCGGCGCTATCTCGATCAGTACCTCACCGCCGAATGGCGCCGCGGCGCGCGCGACAAAACCGGCCTCGGCTTCCTGATGATCGACGTCGACAACTTCAAGGCCTACAACGACACCTACGGGCACGTCGCCGGCGACGAAGTGCTCAAGAGCGTCGCGCATACGATCGAATCGTGCCTCGGCCGCGCGTCCGATCTCGCGGCGCGCTTCGGCGGCGAAGAGTTCGCGGTGGTGGTGCCGGGCACGTCCGCCGGCGGCTTGCGGCTGCTCGCGGAAAAAATCCGCATCGCGATCGAAGACCTCGCGATTACCCATGCGGGCTCCGCGACGGGCGTCGTGACGATCAGCATCGGCGTGGCGAGCCTCGTGCCGTCGATCGTGCAACCGGTGACGACGCTGATCGAAGCCGCCGACGTCGGCCTGTATCGCGCCAAACGCGACGGCAAGAACCAGGTGGCGACGAGCGGTTGAGCCGGCTTCTCGCCGTCAAGGCGATAGCGTAACAATCGCGGCGGACAATCGACGGAGAACGGGCAAGACCGCGTAAGGAACGCGGCGCCGAAAGCGACGCCCAAAACGGCGCAAAAAAACGCGGCGGCCCCGTTACTATCGACCGGTCACCCCACCCAGTCCAACGAGGAAAGGAAACGCGATGAGCTACGACGACAGCAACCCGTTCGCGAAAATTCTGCGCGGCGAATTACCCTGCATCAAGGTGGCCGAAAGCGACCGTGCTCTGGCCTTTATGGACCTGATGCCGCAGGCCGACGGTCATCTGCTCGTCGTGCCGAAGGAAGCGGTCGCGGAAATTTTCGATCTGTCGGATGCCTCGCTGGTCGCGTCGATGCGCATGGCGCAGAAGCTCGCGATTGCCGTGCGCGCGGCCTTGCGCCCGGACGGCGTGTTCATCGGCCAGTTCAATGGCGCGGCGGCCGGACAAACCGTGCCGCACGTGCATTTCCACGTGATTCCGCGCTGGGAAGGCCATCCGCTGAAAATGCATGCGCGCGAACCCACCGACGCGGACACGCTCGAAGCGCTGGCCAAACGGATTCGCGCGCATTGGCGCGCCGATTGAGGCCGGGCGTGCCCGGCCGGTTAGCCGCCGACGCCATTTGCCGCCCAGACCTGAAGTTGCCACTTAAGTCACATGGGCCATGCAGGTCATGCGCCGTAACATCTGTAAAAGCCGTTGAAACCACCAATAGGCGCGGCGCCGCTAGACTGTCTACTGCCTTGTAACTCAAGGCATTGAGTGTGGATCTCTTTTTTAGCCTGCCTGAGCGGCAGGCTTTTTTTCGGGCGCGCCGGGCAATAGCATGCCCCGGACTTCACGTCCGCTTCATGGTCGATCCACCGCCCAACCTCACAGCCGATGATCGCGCGAACGGCGCAGCGGATGGCGCCAGTCGATGCGCCTCGGCCGCGCATGCAACGGTCGCCCTTCGTGCAGATGACGGTGTTCCTGCCACAGTTCGTCTGAGAAAAGAAACGCGACGATCAGCAGCGGAACCACCAGAAAGATTCCCAATATCAGGTGCTCGCTCACGATAGCCTCCATCACAGGAGCATGATTTCATTGTAGAGCACCGCTTATGCCCGTCAGGCGTCTCGCCGCGCATAAACGCTCGATGCTGGCGGCCGCTGGCGAAACACCGCGCTGCCCTCGCCTGTTCGCGCGGCTTTGCGCCTGGCGCATGCTTTACCGCACGCGGGGCAACGACGCCTTGCATGCGCCCGGCGCCCAGCGCCCGCCGCGAACTCGCCCTCGTTACACGTAGACTAACCGGCATCGACGTGAAAAAAAGACCGCGTTACATGCGCTGCATGCAACGCCGGGATCCGAACCGCTGGCTCTCAAGGGGAATGCCATGACCATCGAACGTAGCCGCGAACTGAGCCTGCGCCCGCTCGAACGCACCGATCTGCGCTTCGTCCACGACGTGAACAACGACGCCAAGATCATGCGGTACTGGTTCGAAGAGCCTTATGAAACCTTCTCCGAACTGAGCCAGCTCTACGACGAGCACGTGCACGATCTGCGCGAGCGGCGCTTCGTCGCGATCGACAACAAGGGGGCGACGGTCGGGCTCGTCGAGCTGATCGAGCTGGACTACATCCATCGGCGCGGCGAGTTTCAGATCATCATCGCGCCGCATGCGCAGGGTCGCGGCTACGCGAGCGTCGCGACCCGCCTCGCGATCGACTATGCGTTTTCGGTTCTGAACATGCGCAAGCTCTACCTGATCGTCGATAAATCGAATGCGGCGGCGATTCACGTTTACGAGAAATGCGGCTTCAGGCACGAGGCCGAATTGATCGAGGAATTTTTCAGCAACGGCCAGTATCACAATGCGCTGCGCATGTGCCTGTTTCAGGCGGATTTCTTCAAATCCGACACGCGTTCGGATTGATTTAGCGAGTGCGGCCAGGCGAGCCGTTGCGCACCTGGCATCGTTTATCTTCTGCACATACACCGTTATTTCGCATGACTGGCTTTGCCCGCCCGATGACTTTGTGTGCGTCGCACAAAATCCGCGCATTCATTTTATTAAATCGCTTAATTGATGCTGCGCGTTTACGCGAATACGCCGTGCAATGCATTACCTGTTAAAGGCGTGCGCACCGTCGATCTTTTAGTTATCCGTTTCATTCCAGCTCGTTCAGGCACCTGCTCAAGGATTAATCAGATGCGGCATGAGGTGCGACAATCCGCCACTGTTGCGACCGCACACAAAATGTGCTTGTCCTTCTTTCCCGTTCTCCTAAAGTACAAGTTGCGGGTCCGCCGTTAAAGTTAAATACATAGCTAACCTGAGCATTCTGACCTGCACCGGAGGAAAAAAATGAAAACTCGAATCGCCGTTGTTTTCGCCATGGCGGGTTTGGCTGCCGCAAGCGTTCAGGCGCAAGACGTCATGATCAAGCCGCAGCAAACGATCCAGTTCAAGGCCAATGCGTATGGCTGCGTGTCGAAGGATAAGCTCGATGCCGCCGACCAGCATGCGCAAGCCGGCGAACAGCAGCAGATGCAGGAATTCTTCTCCGGATTTCAATGCGTATCGACGCCGCAGGATTCCAGTTTCCGGGTCGTGCGCGTGGTCGGCCACGACGTCGAGTTCGTGAATTCCAGCAATAGCGACACCGAAGGACTCTGGGCAAACGACCGGTTTATCAGGCAATAGTCAAAACCCCTGCAATAGGGAGTACCGTTTTTCCGGCAAAAGCCGGAATGCGGATTGACGTGTGCAACTGCCGGTTTTGAAAGCGGGCAGCATGAACACGTGAGCCAAGAAGCGGTCCGGCATCGTGATGCCCGGCCGTTTTTTTATTGCCCTTTGTTTTATTGCCCTTTGCCTACCGAGGATGCAATACGGCGATGCAATAAAAAAAGCCGATGCGGATGATCGATCCGCATCGGCAGCACGCCTTCTCGCAAGCGCAGGGAAAACCGTCAAAGAGCGGAGCAAGCGGGCGTCAGTGCACGCGCTTGCTGCGGCGGAACTGGTCGAACAGCACCGCGAGCAGCAGAATGCCGCCGCGAATCAGGTACTGGTAAAACGTCGGCACGTTCAGCAGGCTCATCGCGTCCTGCACCGAGCCCATGATCAGCACGCCGACCAGCACGCCCGAAATCGTCGCGACACCGCCCGTCAGCGACACGCCGCCGAGCACGCAGGCCGAAATCACGCCGAGTTCGAGCCCGACCGACGTCTTCGGATCGCCGAGGCTCATGCGCGACGCGAGCATCACGCCCGCGAAGCCGGTCACGAGACCTTGCAGCACGAACACGGTGATCTTGATGCGCGTGACCGGCAGCCCCGCGAGCACGGCCGCTTCGCTATTGCCGCCGACGGCCAGCACGTTCTTGCCGAACACGGTTTTCTTCAACAGAAAGCCGAACAGCACGAAGCCGACGATGTTGCTCCAGATCGGATACGAGATGCCGAGGAACGAACCGCCGCCGAGATCGAAGAAGCGCTCTTCGGAAATCATCACCGCGTCGCCGTTCGACGTGATGTAGGCGAGGCCGCGCACGACTTCCATCATCGCGAGCGTGACGATCAGCGAGTTGATCTTGTAGCGCGCGACGAGCGTGCCGTTCACGAGCCCGACCGCGCCGCCCGCGAGCACGCCGGCCACGATGCCGATGAACACGCTATGCGTCGCGGTAATCAGCACGGACGCCACCACGCCCGAAAACGCGACGATCGACGCGACCGACAGATCCACCTCGCCGAGCGCGAGCACGAACATCATCGTGACGGAGATCGAGCCGATCAGCGTGACCGAGAGCAGCAGGCCCTGGATGTTGCGCGTGCTCAGAAAGTCGGGAACCGTGAACGACAGCACCGCGAACAGGATGATGAACACCATCACGATGCCGGATTTGTTGATGAGGTCCCAGGTGCGCGCGGCTCGCGCGGTGAGACCCGTGGCGGCGACGGCGGGGGTCGAGGAATCGGTTGAAGGTGTATTCATGGTGTCTGTTCCATTTCAATGCCGTTTTTCATGCGGTTTTTCGTGCCGTTTTGGCTGCGGTAGTGCGCTTGCAACGGCGCGTTCCGGTTGCGTTCACCGAGTTGGCGAGCGAGCGGGCAAGCAGGGCGTGAAGCAAAGTGAGCCCAGCGCGATCGGCCCGCCGCTCAGCGCGGCAACGCGAGCTTGATCAGCGCATCGGGCGTGGCCTGCGCCTTCGGCAAATCGCCGACGATGCGTCCTTCCTTCATCACGATCACGCGATCGGTCACGCCGATCACTTCGGCAAGATCACTCGACACGACGATGACCGTGCGGCCCGCTTCGGCAAGCCCGTACAGCAGCCCGTAAATCTCGCTGCGCGCGCCGACGTCGATGCCGCGCGTGGGCTCGTCCATCAGGAACACGTCGATCTCTTCCGCGAGCCAGCGCGACAGGATCACCTTCTGCTGATTGCCGCCCGACAGCGTGCCGATCGGCGTGTCGCCGTTGCGCGTCTTGATCGCGAGCTTGCCGATGAACTCGCGCGTGGTCTGCGCTTCCTTGCGGCCGTTGAGCACGTGAAAGCGGCTGAAGTGGCGGCGGCAACTGATGTTGAGGTTGTCCGATACCGACGCGATCGAGACGATGCCTTCCTGCTTGCGATCCTCGGGACACAGCGCAACACCGGCGCGCACCGCGTCGCGCGGCGTCGCGAACTGCACGCGCCGGCCCTTCAGCGCAATCTCGCCGGCGCTCGGTTTCACCGCGCCGTAGATCAGCTTCATCAACTCGGAGCGGCCCGCGCCGACGAGCCCGAAGAAGCCGACGATCTCGCCCTTGCGCGCGGCGAACGAAGCCGGCTCGCGCAGCCCCGGTCCTAGCAGCGCCTTCACGTCGAGTTGCACGTCGCCGAGGTTGCGCGTGCGATAGCCATACACGTCGGTAATCGAGCGGCCGACCATGCAGCTGATCAGCCGGTCGCGATCGAGCTCCGCGCCGGCCTCGAACGTGTCGATGCGGCGGCCGTCGCGAAACACGGTGACGCGATCGCACAGTTCGTACACCTCGTCCATCCGGTGCGTAACGTAGATGATCGCGCGGCCCTCGGCCTTCAGCGCGCGGATGATGCGGAACAGCTGCGTCGTTTCGCGCGACGACAACGAACTGGTCGGCTCGTCGAAGGCGATCACGCGCGCGTCGCGCATCAGCGCCTTGCCGATCTCGATCATCTGCCGCTGGCCGATCGACAGATGCTTGACCTGCTGCGACGGGTCGATCTTTTCGCCGAGCCGTTCGAGCTCGCGCATCGCGCGTGCGACGAGCGCCTTTTCGTCGAGGATACCGAAGCGATTCGGCAACGCGCCGAGCATCAGGTTTTCGGCGACGGTCAGCTCCGGCACCAGATGCAGTTCCTGATAGATGATCGCGATGCCCGCCGCGATCGCTGCTTTGGTCGTCGCAAACTGCTGCTCGACGCCGTCGAGCGACAGCGTGCCCGCGACCGGATGATTGACGCCGGACAGCACCTTCAGCAGCGTCGATTTGCCCGCGCCGTTTTCGCCCATCAGGCCGTGCACTTCGCCGCGCCGTACTTCGAGCGAGACCTGGTCGAGCGCGAGCACGCCCGGAAAGCGCACGGTGATGCCGTCGAGTTGCAGATAAGGGTCGCCGGAAGCGGGCGAGGGCGCGAGCGCCGCCGCGCCGTCGTGGGACCCGGTGGAGAAGGACGTCATCGAGAAACCTCAAACGGGTGGAACCTGCGCGGGCCACCTCGCGCTCGTGCGGCTAAACACATGAACGCATGAACATACGAGCGCGATGCGGCCCGCCACGGCGGCGAGAAACCTCGCTTAAATGCCGGTGAAATACTGCGAGCCCAATGCCGCGAGTTAAATGCCGCGCCTCAAATACCAAGCTCCTTGCGCACGTCCAGCCAGTTGTCGCGCACCATCAGCTTGCCGGTGGTCTGCGTGTCGGCGGGCGGCTGCTTGCCGTCCTTGATCCACTCGACGAGGTTCTCGGTGCTCTCCTTGCCGTGGTTCGTCGAACTCACGGCGATCGTGCCGTAGAAGCCGGTCGGCTCCTTCTTCTGGAACTCGGCGAATGCTTCGCCCGCACCGTTGATGCCGACGCCGATCACGTCCGCGGCCGGAATATGCAGCTGCTCGGTCGCGCGCACGCCGCCGAGCACGCTTTCCTCGTTGAGCGCGAAGATCACCCACTTCTTGATGTTCGGATGCTGTGCGAGCACCGGCGATACCGCGTTGAAGCCGCCTTCGTCGTCGGTCGTTTTCTGCGGCGCGTCGAAAATGTTTTCCTTCCTGAAGCCGCCCGCGAGCAGCGACTGCGTCGCGCCGTCGGTGCGCAGTTTCGCGGTCGGCAGTTCGTAGTCGGTGATGCGCAGCGCGCCGACTTCCTCGGGCTTCCAGCCGCGGCGCTTCATTTCGTCGCTGATCGCCTGGCCCACCTGATTGCCGATCTTGAACGCGGACATGCCGAGGTGCGGCACGTTCGCGAGCGGCTTGCCGGTCGAGTCGACCAGTTGATCGTCGACGGTCACGAACTTCATGTTGTAGCGCTTCGCGCGCGCCTGGATCGCCGGTCCGAGACGCACGTCGGGCGCACAGATCACGAAGCCCTTGGCGCCCTGCGCGCCGAGGTTGTCGATCGCGGCCAGCACTTTTTCGCCATCCGGCGTGCCGATGTTGACGACCGAGAAGCCGTCCTTCTGACCGAGCGCGGTCGCGGCCTTCTGTTCGTTGATGAACCACGCCTGTTCCGGCATCTTCACGAGGAAGCCGACCTTGAGCGGCTCATCGGCGCGTGCGGACAGTTGCGCGGCAAACGGCGCGGCGAGGGCCGCTGCGGCCATCGCGGTCAGGGTCAAACGGCGAAGCTTGCTGGTCATCTTTGTCTCCTGAGGTTGAAAAGCTGCATTGATGTCGTGTAATTGCAGCAGGGCAGTGCGCGGCGGCCTCAGCCGTCGCGCGAATCTGGGTGCGGGCGCGGGCGAGGTTGCGGACGAAAGCGCGAGCGGTGCATGAAGCGCTGCGCGAACCGATGCGCGCAACCGGTGGCGAATGCGTGAGCGCGGCTCATGGCGCTCAGCCCGCCACGTAGGCCGTTTTCACGGCCGTCCAGAACGCCGCGTCGGTCGCGCCATAGGCCGAGGCCTTGCGCCCGCCGCCGGGTCCGTGATGCTCGACGGCGGTGGTCGGCAGATTGATCGTCACGAGCCCGCTCTGCACATGGCGGCGAAAATGCCGCGCGCGTTCGAGCGAGCGGGTGCAGATGCCGGCGCACAAACCATAGGCGGTGTCGTTCGCGAGATAGAGCGCGTGCTCGTAGTCGTCGGCGCGCAGCACGACCGCGAGCGGCCCGAAAATCTCGTCGCGGGCGATGCGGTGCTCCGCCTCGCCGATAAACAGCGCGGGTTCGAAGAAATAGCCGCGCGTCGCGCGCTCCAGAGGCCGGCCGCCGTGCAGCAGTTGCGCGCCGTCCTGCTCGCCGATGCGCACGTAGTCGAGATTGCGTTCGAGCTGCGCCGCGTTCGCGACCGGACCGATGTCGGTGCCGTGCTTCAGCGCGTGATCGACGGTGAGTCTGGCGAGCTTCGCCTGCAACGCGTCGACGAACGGCGCGAACACCGCGCGCTCGACGATGAGCCGCGCCGACGCCGTGCCGCGCTGGCCCGTCGCGCTATAGGCGCCGGTCAGCGCCGCCTCGACCGCGCCGTCGAGATCGGCGTCGGCGAGCACGACGAACGGATTCTTGCCGCCCATTTCGAGCTGCACGCGTGCCTGGCGCGCGGCGGCCGCCTGCAGCACGCGCGTGCCGGTTTCGGTCGAGCCCGTGAAGCTGATCGCCGCGACGAGCGGATGCCCGACGATGCGCGCGCCGACCTTGCGGCCGCTGCCCATCACGAGGTTGAACACGCCGGCCGGCAAACCCGCGCGGCTGATGATCGAGGCCAAGGCCGCCGCGCAGGCCGGCGCCGATTCGGCCGGCTTGTAGACGACGCAGTTGCCGTGCGCGAGCGCGGCGCCGATCTTGGCCGCGGCGATCGCGAGCGGCGCGCTCCACGGCGCGATGATGCCGACCACGCCGAGCGGCTCACGCGTCATGTCGATCTCGACGCCGGCGCGCGCCGACGCGAGCGGCTCGGCGAATGCTCGCAACGCCTCGGCCGCGAACAGCTTGAAGAGCTGGCCCGCGCGCGTCGCTTCGGCGAGCGCTTCGGGCAACACCTTGCCGATTTCGCGCGCCAGCAGGCGCCCCAGTTCGTCGCGGCGCGCGAGCATTTCGCTGCCGATCGCGTCGAGCGCGTCCGCGCGGCGCTGCGCCGACGCGAGCGACCAGTCGCGAAACGCCGCGTGCGCGGCCTCGATCGCGCTGTCGGTCTGCCGCACGTCGGCCCGCGCGTATTCGCCGACCGGGTCGCCCAGGTCCGACGGATTGAACGACATGCCCGCGGTCGCGCCGGTCTCCCATCCACCATTGATGTAATGGCGAAACGGGCTGGCAACGAGCGGGACGAGCGGATCGCGGTTCATCGACGGAAACGGCGTGGCATGGAAAAAGGCGGCAAGCGCGGGCGAAGCTCACAAAGTCCACGAATGGTATGAGCGGCCGCCATAACTTTCCAATCCCTTTTTAGGTCTCTCCGATATCAGTTTCGATATGGCATCATGGCGCCCTGAAGCGCGGCGACCGGCCGCCGTCACCACGACGGGCGGTTCGGAGCAGAAAGCCGCGCCATGAAAACGAGAGGAGACAACGCGATGACGCGTAGCTATTCGAACTGGTTCGTGCGGGCGCGGCTCAAGACGCGCCAGCTGCTGCTGCTCGCGGCAATGGAGGAAGAGGGCAACGTGCGGCGCGCGGCCGACGTGCTCGGCATGACGCAGCCGGCCGCGTCGCGGCTGCTCAAGGAACTCGAGGACATGCTCGAAGTGAGCCTGTTCGACCGCACGCCGCACGGCATGCACGCAACGCTCTACGGCGAGGTGATGATCCGCCACGCGCGCATGGTGCTGTCGAACCTGAGCCAGGCGCACGACGAAATCTCGGCGCTGCGCTCGGGGCTCGCGGGCCAGGTGCGCATCGGCGTGATCGCGGCCGCCGCCGCGGCGATGGTGCCGCGTGCGATCGCGAACGTGAAGGAGCGCTATCCGCAATTGCAGATCTGGGCCGACATCGAGACCTCGGACGTGATGCTGCCGCGCCTCGCCGAAGGCGATCTCGACATCATGGTCGGCCGCGTGCTCGAACGGCAGAACCAGCTCAAGACCGACGTGCGCTACGAGCCGCTCGCCGACGAACCGCTCTGCGTGGTCGCCCGGCCCGGCCATCCTCTCGAAAATGAGACAGGTTTGACATTGCGCGGAATCGTCAACGCGAGCTGGGTTCTGCATCCGCCGGGCAGCGTGCTGCGCCACCGCTTCGATCTGATGTTTTCGCAGATCGGCCTGAATCCGCCGCAAAATGTCGTCAATACGAACAATTTTCTGGCTATTTCGAGCCTGCTCCTGCAAAGCGACATGTTGGCGGTTTTACCTGAGGAAGTGGCGCGTCAATACCAACAGTACGGCGTATTGAAACGGGTACCGATCGATTTACCGTACAGGATGGATACATTCGGTATCATCACGCGCCAGTCGCATCTGCTGGCGCCAGCCGCCGTGATCGTACTCGACGCCTTGCGGGACGCGGCTCGCGAGGTCTACGGCGCGCCGCTGGAGCCCGTGGTGGCCCGATAAATGCTCCTTCCGTCGTCATAGGCACCGGCTGACGGCGCGGGAGGAACACGCGATGCATGGCAAATACGACAGACGGCAACGCGCCGTCGACGATTCTTTTTCCGTTCGCTCCGGTGGAGCGAGCGCCTGGTTCAGCAACGGCATGGCTCTCAAATCGACGATTTACAAGGCGGAACTGCAGATCGCGGACATGGACCGGCACTATTACGCCGACCATTCGCTGACGATCGCCCGTCACCCCTCGGAAACCGACGACCGGATGATGGTCCGCGTCGCGGCGTTCGCGCTGTTCGCGCAGGAACGGCTCGAGTTCTGCAAAGGCTTGTCGGATGTCGACGAGCCGGACTTGTGGCAGAAAGACCTCACCGGCGCGATCGAAACGTGGATCGAGGTCGGCCAGCCCGACGAGCGGCGCATCGCGAAGGCGAGCGGCCGCGCCAATCACGTAGTCGTGATCGCGTACGGCGGCCGGACCTCGGACATCTGGTGGCAGGGCGTGCGCAACAAGGTCGAGCGTCTGCGCAACGTGACGGTGTGGACGCTCGGCGAGGACGTCGCGGCATCGCTCGGCTCGCTCGCCGAACGCACGATGCGTCTGCAATGCACGGTACAGGATGGTGAAGCGTGGCTCGGCAGCGCCGAGGCCGACGCGGTGAAAATCGACTGGACGGTGTTGAAGGCGCCTGCCGACGCCTGAGTTCTACGCGAAGCCGGCCGCCGGCCTGACCGGCCAACGTCGCTCGCGGTGGCCCCGAGCGCCCCCTGGCCGAAGCTCAGAGCGACGTCACCCGCGCCGCGTCCGGCGGCCCCTTCAGTTCGACCATATTGCCTTCCGGGTCGAACAGATACAGCGACGGTCCGAAGCCGTCCGCGCCATAACGCACCCCTTGTTCGCCGATCCGCGTGCCATGCGCGGCCAGATGCGCCGTGAGCGCTGCGGCGTCGAACGATTCGATCCGCAGGCACAGGTGATCCAGATTGCGTCCCGTGCCCGGCATACCGTTTTCCGCGCGATCGAGCTTTGCGCCGACCTGCAGCAGATCGATCAGCGAACGTCCCGCGCGCAATTGCGTAAGACCCAGCTCGCGCTGCTCCTTTTCGAGACTGCAGCCGAGCACGTCGCAGTAAAAACGCGCGAGCGTCTCGACGTTCGTCGCCCGGATCACGACGTGGTCGATCTCGCGAATATGGATTTTCATCTCGGACACCCTCTTGCCGGTTCGGAGAACCAATGAGCGAAGTGTAGGAGAAAGGACCGCGCGGCGGGATCGAGGGAGGGGAAGGGAAAAACGACGGGCAAAAAAAAGCCCGCTCGATTGGAGCGGGCTGAATCCATATCAGGAGGAGACATGGAGGAGACAGGTACTAATATACACATCGGGTTGATGCGACGCAATAACTTTTTAAGGGAAAACCCGGTATCGGGCCAAATTGTCGCGATTTGAGGCAAAACGCCCGCCTGGAGCGGGTTTACAGGTGAGTTGAAAGCGTCTGAAAGGAGATTCGGCGGGTTTTGACCCCGTTACGAGTAGGGAAAAGCGGGCTGCAATGACAGAGCAAGAACCGGAGCGTAGTGTGTCGCCATCGGACCTACATTGATGAGCATCGACATTGCCTGCCCATCAGGGACCACGGAACGATCATGAACGCCAACCGCCATTCCGCCGCAATCCGCACCGCCGCCGGCGAGGAATCCAACGCCACCCGCTGGCTCACCGACGACGACCGCTGGGCCGCCGTCACCCGTCGCGAGCGCGAAGCCGACGGCGTCTTCTTCTACGCGGTCAGGACGACCGGCGTGTTCTGCCGGCCGTCGTGCGCGTCGCGCCAGCCACGTCGCGAGAACGTCGCCTTCTTCACCGATGCCGCCGCCGCGCGCGCCGTGGGCTTCCGCGATTGCAAGCGCTGCCAGCCCGGCGGCCTGCCGCGCGAACTCGACATCGTGAATCGCGCGTGCGCCGCGCTCGACGCGGATCCGCAGCAGCGCCTCACGCTCGCGCAACTGAGTGACGCCGTGCACGTGAGCCCGTTCCACCTGCAACGCCTCTTCAAGCGCGTGGTCGGCGTGTCGCCGCGCCAGTACCAGGCCGCGCAGCGCGGGGCCGCGTTGCGCGATGCGCTGAAGGGCGGCGCCGACGTCACGCGCGCGACGCTCGACGCCGGCTTCGGCTCGCCGTCGCGGATGTACGACAGCGCGCCGGCCGAACTCGGCATGGCGCCGTCCGCGTATCGCCGCAAGGGCGCGGGGCTCACGGTCCGCTACGCGAGCGCGCCGACCCCGCTTGGCTTCGTGCTCGTCGCCGCGACCGACAAAGGCATCTGCAAGATCGGTTTCGGCGACGACCCCGCGCCGCTCATCGACGAACTGCGCGGCGAATTCGCCAACGCGGCGCTCTGCGAAGACGCCGCCGGGCTCGCGCCGTTCGTCGCGCAGATCGACGCGTATCTGCGCGGCACCCGCCAGGACGTCGACCTGCCGCTCGACATCGCCTCGACCGCGTTCAAGCAGCGCGTGTGGGACGCGCTGCGGCGCATTCCGTACGGCGAAACGCGCAGCTATTCGCAAATCGCCGAGGCGGTCGGCTCGCCACGCGCCGTGCGCGCGGTGGCGAGCGCGTGCGCGACGAATCCGGTCGCGCTTGCGATTCCCTGCCATCGCGTCGTGCAAAAGGGCGGAGCGCTCGCCGGCTATCGCTGGGGGCTGCCGCGCAAGGCCGCCTTGCTCGACAACGAGGCGCAGCACGCCGGCGACGCGGCGCACGGCGCCAGCGAGGCGGACCACCGCAAAACCGGCCGCGACGACGCGAGCCCGAACCCCGCCAAGACAACAACATCCCGACTGGATCACGCCGCGTGACTACGCATAAGGACGTCGCAACCCTCGAACTGCCCTTCAAACCACCCTTCGACTGGCCGCGCCTGCTGCGCTTTTTCGGCGGTCGCGCGACGCCAGGCGTCGAAGCCGTCGAAGACGGCGCGTATCGCCGCGCGATCGACTGGAACGGCGACGGCGGCACGCTCACTGTGCGTCTGCATCCGCGCAGGCGCTGCATCGTCGCGAGTATCGACGGGCCCGCGAGCCGTCACGCCGACGCGCTCGCCGCGCCGATCGCGAAGATGTTCGACCTGCGCGCCGATCCGAAGCAGATTGCCGCGGGCTTCGCCGCCGATCCGTGGCTCGCGCCGCTCGTCGAGGCGGTGCCCGGCCTGCGCGTGCCGGGCGCATGGTCCGGCTTCGAGCTCGTGGTGCGCGCGATCGTCGGCCAGCAGGTCAGCGTGAAGGCCGCGACGACGATCATCGGACGGCTCGTGCAGCGCGCGGGCGAGCGCATCGAAGCTCATCCGCATGAGAACACCGCGTGGCGTTTCCCGACGCCCGCCGCGCTGGCCGAGGTCGACCTCGCGCAGATCGGCATGCCGGGCAAACGCGTCGCCGCCTTGCAAGGCTTCGCGCGCGCGGTCGCGAGCGGCGAGGTGCCGCTCGACAGCGACACCGTCGACGCCACGAGCCTGCGAGGCGCCTTGCTCGCGCTCGCGGGCATCGGCCCGTGGACCGTCGAGTACGTCGCGATGCGCGCCTGGCGCGACCCCGACGCGTGGCCCGCGTCGGACCTCGTGCTGATGCAGGCAATCTGCGCGCGCGATCCGTCGCTCGTGCGCCCCGCGCAGCAGCGCAGCCGCACCGATGCGTGGCGGCCATATCGCGCGTACGCGGCGATGCATCTGTGGAACGAGATCGCGGATCGAGCAGGCGCAGCCCGTGGCGGTTGAGTCGACGGCCGTCATGTCGACGGCCAGGTGAGGCGAGGCGACCCGCCGTACGCGGTTTGCGATCGCTGCACGAATAGCGTCACGCAACATGCAGCAGCGAGTTGCGTCGCCGGAACAGCAGATGCGGCGCGCCGGCAAGCAGCGCGCGCATCCCGCCGAAGTGGCCGCAAGCAGCCGTTCTGGCGAGATGTTAAAGTGCCCGCTACTGAAAATTCCGCCGAACGTTGTCGCCGCACCGTACCGCCGTATCGCCAGCGAAACATCAGGTGATAATCAGGCCAGGCGGTACGCTGCGGCGGCAACGCGCGACTCGCATCAATGCCAAACACGAAACCTTCCCGCACGACCGATGCGTTCTCGCACCGCCTGTCCGTGCTGACCTCGAGCCCGCAACGCGAGGCGCTGATACGCGGCCTGCGCGGCATCGAAAAGGAAAGCCTGCGCGTCACGCACGACGGCCAGCTCGCGATGACGCAGCATCCGCGCGCGCTCGGCTCGGCGCTCACGCATCCTTCGCTGACCACGGACTACTCCGAAGCGCTGCTCGAACTGATTACGCCGGCCGAACAGGACGTTGCCGACACGCTCGCAAAACTCGACACGCTGCATCGTTTCGTCTATGCCGAACTCGGCGGCGAGATCCTCTGGAACAACTCGATGCCGGGCCTCCTGCCCGCCGCCGACGAGGGCATTCCGATCGCGCACTACGGCAGCTCGAACATCGGCAGGCTCAAGTACGTGTATCGCGTCGGCCTCGCGCTGCGGTATGGCCGCGCGATGCAGTGCATCGCAGGCATCCACTACAACTATTCGCTGAACGAAGAAGTATGGCGGCAGCTGCATGCGGATCAGCAGTCCACCGCGAACGCCGTCGATTTCCAGTCCGAGCGCTACCTCGCGCTGATCCGCAATTTCCGCCGCACGAACTGGCTGCTGATGTATCTGTTCGGCGCGTCGCCGGCGCTCGATCGCCGCTTCCTGCGCGATCGCCCGCACGCGCTCGACAGCTTCGACGCCGACACGCTGTATCGCCCGTACGCAACAAGCCTGCGCATGAGCGACCTCGGCTATTCGAACACCACCGCGCAAGCCGCGCTGCACGCCGACTACGACACGCTGCCCGGCTATCTCGACGCGCTCGCGAAAGCGGTGAGCCAGCCCTATCCGGCCTACGAGCAGATCGGCACGCAACGCGACGGCGAGTGGGTGCAGATCAACACCAACGTGCTGCAGATCGAAAACGAGTTCTATTCGACGATTCGTCCGAAGCGCGTCACGTATCCGGGCGAGCGGCCGCTGCACGCGCTCGCCGCGCGCGGCGTGCAATACGTCGAAGTGCGCTGCATGGATATCGATCCGTTCGAGCCGACCGGTATTTCATTGGAGACGTCGCGCTTTCTCGACGCCTATCTGCTCGTCTGTGCACTCGAGGACAGCGCGCCGTTGCCGCCGCCCGCCTATGCCGAAGCGAACCAGAACTTCGGCCGCGTGACGATGGAAGGCCGCAAGCCCGGCCTCGAACTGATCCGCGACGGCAAGACCGTTGCGATGACCGATTGGGCCGACGAACTGCTCGCGAAGATCGACGCGGCCGCGGCCGCGCTCGACACGCTGCAGGGCGGCGACGCGCATGCGCGCGCCGTGGCCGCGCAACGCGCGAAACTCGCGGACGCGTCGCTGACGCCGTCGGCGCGCGTGCTGCAAACGATGCGCGACAGGCAGCAGAGCTTTATCGCGTTCGGTCTCGAACAGAGCGAGGCACATGCCGCGTATTTCCGCTCGCGTCCGCTCGATGCCGCGAAGGCGAAAGAGTTCGCCGACCTCGCGGTACAATCGCTCGACGAACAGGCGAAGCTCGAACGCGAAGAAGTCGGTTCGTTCGATGCGTTCGTCGCTGCTTATCGGGCGTATACGCTCAATCGTTTTAGCGTCTGAACGACGCGCAACTGATGTGAAGAAAGAGAAAGCGGCCCACGTGGCCGCTTTTTTGTTCGCCGCGCCATTCGACCCAGGGCATCCTGCAAATGAGCCGCGGGTAGGCTACGAGTAGGCAGCTGGTAGGCTTTACGCACGACACTTGCGGTTCGCGCCACCGATCGGCAAATTCTCCGCGCGCGCCAACGATTCTCCGAGGCGCATGAAACACCGCCCCGGCGTTGCGGTCCAAAGTGGTATGACACGCTCCGCAGCGGGAGGTACCAACGTGATGAGCAAATGTCTGTGGGCCGCGCTGTGTCTGGTGGCGACGGCGGGATGTTCGACGCAGGGCCAGGTCGATCCGGACGTCATGCAGATCGCGACCACACCGCTGACGTGTTCGAGCCGGACCGAATGCGATCTCTGGTGGCAACGTGCGCAGTCATGGGTAGCGAGTCATTCGAAGTACAAGATCGAAACCGCAACCGATTCGCTGATCCAGACCACCGGCCCCGATGGCGGCAAGCGCGCACTCGCGTATCAGATCACGCGCACCGCGAATCCGGATGGCACCGCGACCATCGGCTTCTCCGCGCATTGCGACGGCGCATTGGGATGCAAGCCGAACCCGTGGCAAGCGGGCGCCGATTTCAAGCAGTACGTGAGAGGCGCGAGTGCTGAAGCGCCGCAGGGTGGAGCAAAGCCCGCGCAATCGCCAGAGCCTGCCGCGATGCATCCGGAAGCAATGCCGGAAAAGCCGCCGGCGACGCCAAACGGCGAGGCGATGTCGCAGTAGTGCGCGGGGCGTGCGTCGCAGTGATCGCACAGGTACGCCCCGCACATCAACAACACGTTACGCCGATGCGAACGACACGCCGCGCTCGAGCTTCGGCATGCGCGCTCGCCGCATCGGCGTGCAACGGCTCAATGCCCCATCGAAGGCCCCGCGCCCTTGCGCGGCTTCGTGATCCACACCAGCACCGCCAGCACGAGAAACGCCGCGCAGGAAATGCGGAAGAAATCGTTGGTGGCCATCATGTACGCCTGCGAGGTCACCACCTGGTTTAACTGAGCAGTGAGGCTGTCGCCGGAAAGCCCGACGCCCGCGAGCGCATTCGTATAGGCATTGGTATTCGGCGAATACACGTTGACCGTATCGGCGAGCATCGCGTGGTGATAGATCGTGTCGTTCTCCCAGAACGTCGTGCTGATGGCCGTGCCGATCGCGCCCGACAACGTGCGGAAGAAATTCGACAGACCCGACGCGCTCGCGAGCCGTTCGTCGGACACGCTGGAGAGCGTGATCGTCGTCATCGGCACGAAGAAGCACGCCACGCCGATGCCCTGCACGAGCCGCGGCAGAATCACGCCACCGAACGACACGTCGAGCGTGAACGTCGAATTCCAGAACGACACGATCGCGAACACGATAAACGCGAAGCTCGCGACCATGCGCAGATTCAGCCGATGCATGTTCTTGCCGATCATCGGCGAGAGGAACAGCGCGAGCAATCCGACGGGCGCCGTGGCGAGGCCCGCGAGGCCGGCCGTGTAGCCCATTACCGTTTGGAGCCACAGCGGGAAGATCACCACCGAACCGAAGAACGCCATGAAGCCGAATGAGATGATGACGACGCCAAGCGCGAAGTTGCGATCCTTGAAGAGTGACAGATCGACGATCGGCTCCTCCTCCGTCAACTCCCATACGAGCAGGAACGCAATCGACACGAGCGCGATCACCGCGAGCGTCACGATGAACGTCGAATTGAACCAGTCGCGGTCCTTGCCGAGGTCGAGCATCATCTGCAGGCACGACACGCCGGTCACGAGCAGCGCGAGGCCGATCACGTCGATGCGCTGCTGCGTCGTCTTCGTCTCGCGGCCGCGCAGCAGCAGGTACGCGCAAATCGCCGAGAACAGGCCGATCGGCACGTTGATGTAGAAAATCCACGGCCACGTGAAGTTGTCGGTAATGTAGCCGCCCATCACGGGACCGAAGATCGGCGCACAGATCACGGTCATCGCCCAGAGGCCGAGTGCGAGTCCGCGCTTCGCGGGCGGATAGGAGCGCATCAGGATCGTTTGCGAGAGCGGCACCATCGGCCCGGACACGAGCCCTTGCACGAGCCGGAACACGATCAGCGATTCGAAGTTGTGCGCGAAGCCGCAGGCCGCCGACGCGAGCGTAAAGAGCAGCACCGACAGCGTGAACAGCCGCACTTCGCCGACGCGTCGCGCGAGCCAGCCGGTCAGCGGCACGGCAATCGCCGAGGCGACCGAATACGACGAGATCACCCAGGTGCCCTGGCTGGAGGCAACGCCGAGGCTGCCGGAAATGGTCGGCACCGCGACGTTCGCGATCGAGGTGTCGAGCACCTCCATGAAGGTGCCGAGCGCAAGGCCGACGGTCAGCAGGGCAAGCGTGCCGCCCTGTAGCTGGGCGGGTTCGTCGGCAAGCGGCGTAGCATCGGAAGCCGTGGCATCCATAGGTTGTTCTCCTCAGCCGGGAAAGCTTGTCACAGCAGCTTTATCGCGCGCTTCAAACGCGCCGCTTTCATGCCGCATCATCCTCTGCCCAGACAGCTTTCTTCAGGCAATGGCACCTGGGGAAGCGCCGCGTTGCCTTGTTGTTGCGCGCCACCGCCTTGCGGCGATGGGTCTTCAGATCACGCGTCCGGCACATCCGGCTGCGCGGTCAATCCACAACATCCGCCGCCCCCTCCGTCCGGCCCGTTCGCAATGAAGCGGCTGAGCAGATGAATCAGCGTGGCGTGTTCGTCGGCGCTGAAACCGCGCAGCTGCTCGTTGAGCACCGCGACGCCGAGGTCCGGCAATTGCCGCGCGGCGTCATGGCCCTGCGGCGTCAGCTCCAGCTTCACCATGCGCCGGTCGTCGCTGCTGCGCGTGCGCACCACAAAACCTTTCTTTTCAAGACGATCTAGCAGACGCGTCATCGAACCGCTGTCGTACGACATGGCGCGCGACAGCTCGAACGGCGTGCTCGCGCGCCGCGACGACAGCATCAGGATCACGCCGATCTGCTGCGCGGTCAGCCCCAGCGGCTTGACCGCGCGGTCCGTGCGCTCGACCAGCACGTTGCGCGCTTTCGTCAGGTAATAGCCGAGACTCGTCGTGAGATCGGTCTCGTCCGCGTGGTAAGGGCCATCAGCCATGGTGTATCCGCAACATCGACAGGCAGAGGGAAATTTAGCTGCCTAAGCAGGCAAGTCAGATCGCATTTTCAAACGGCTGACCGGCAGAAAAACAACACTCCGGTCGTTCAAGGAGTGCAGTATGTTGAAAACTAATTGCATAGTCAATATTATGTTAAGCAATGAGTTTCGCGCGATACGCGCCTTTCGAGACCATGTTCTGACCGATCGTCCGCACGCCGCGGCTCCGCGACGCGCAAAAACAGGATTTCCCCGATGCTGTACCTCAAAAACACGCTTGGCGGCCTGAGCCGCTCACTGACCGATTCCGCACACAGGAACTTCCAGGGTCCGCACCGCTGGTGGAAGCTCGCGCTGTTCGCAGGACTGTTCGTGCTGCCGGGCGGATCGGTCGGCGTCGCGCTGCTCGCGTGGGTGGAGCATCGGCGGGAAACGAAGCGCGCGAAGAACAAGGCAGCGGCCGTGGACAACCCGGCGATCGTGCTGTCCGTGGAAGCCAGCGCGGCTACGGCAAAAGCCATTGCGGCTCCCGCGGCAAACGCCGCCACGGGCTGCCAGGCGCGCGGCGGTAAGCCGTGCCGGGCCGCAGCCGGCAAGCTGGCGCGGCAAAGACAGGCCAAACCGGCGGAAACGAGGGTTTGATCGTCGGCGCGCGTTCAGTGCGCGCGTCCGCCGCGATTCGACGCGCGACTTTGCCCGCTCGCCACACACGCGCCACCCGGCGCCCGCCGCTCCTCGCCTCACGCGGTAACAACGCGTAACCATCTCAATACCGCAAGTAACACACCTGCGCGTAGCCACGCATTACGCTTTCACCTTTCAGTTTCCCGCGCTCGTGCGGGCTCATACGCTAACATTCCGGCAGACCACGATCTCGCCCGGCCGGTGGCGCCGCTCCGGCCGCACCGCGGCGTCCAGAAGGAATCCATTGCATGCAGTCTGATCGAACCTCGCGCGCGCGGCCGCTTGCGCCGCGCGCTCTGACCCTTGCCGTAAGCGCGGCCTGCGCGATGCTCGTGGCCGCCTGCGCGGTCGGCCCCAACTATCAGCGGCCGGCCACCGAGATCCCGGCGTCGTACAAGGAAGCCGCCCCCGGCTGGAAGGTCGCCGAACCGGCCGATCAGTACGATCGTGGCGACTGGTGGGCCATCTACGAAGACCCGAAGCTCAACGAACTCGAAGACAAGTTGAACGCCGCGAACCAGACCATCGCGCAGTTCGCCGCGAGCTACCGACAGGCGCGCGCGCTGGTCGGCGAGGCGCGTGCCGCGTATTTCCCGACCATCGGCGCGTCGGCGGGCGCGACGCGCTCGGGCAACGGCACGTCGTCGGGCGGTAATTCGACGACGGCGACAAACCGCACCGGCATCAACAACAACTTCAACGTCCAGCTCGACGCCAGCTGGGAGCCGGACCTGTGGGGTTCGGTCACGCGCTCGGTCAACGCGCAGAAGGCCGGCCAGCAGGGCGCCGCCGCCGACCTCGCGAACGCGCGCCTGTCGGCTCAGGCCACGCTCGCGCAAACCTACTTCTCGCTGCGCGCGCTCGACTCCACGCAAAAGCTGCTCGACGACACCGTCGCGGCCTATCAGCGCTCGCTGCAACTCACGCAGAACCAGTACGCGGCCGGCGTCGCCGCGCGCTCGGACGTGATTCAGGCGCAAACGCAATTGCAATCGGCGCAGGCCGCGGCAATCGACAACGGCATCCAGCGCGCCCAGGACGAGCATGCGATCGCAGTGCTGATCGGCATGCCGGCCTCGATGTTCTCGCTGCCGCCGATGCCGCTCACCGCGACGCCACCCGCCGTGCCCGCGCAAATGCCGTCGGCGCTGCTCGAACGGCGGCCGGACATCGCCTCGGCCGAGCGCAAGGCCGCGGCCGCAAACGAGCAGATCGGCGTCGCGATCGCGGCGTTCTTCCCGTCGCTGACGGTATCGGCGACCGGCGGCTTCGAGAACTCAGTGTTCTCGCAGTTGCTGACCTTGCCGTCGCGCTTCTGGACGCTCGGCCCGCAACTCGCCGGGACGATCTTCGACGCCGGCCTGCGCAAGGCGCAAACCGACGCCGCGCGCGCCGCCTACGACGCCGACGTCGCCACCTATCGTCAGACGGTGCTGACCGCGTTCCAGGACGTCGAGGACAACCTCGCGTCGCAGCGCATCCTCGAACAGGAAATCGTCGTGCAGCGGCAGGCGGTCGAGTCGGCCCGCCAGGCGCTCGCGATCGTCACCAACGAGTACAAGGCGGGCACGGTCGGCTTCGTCAACGTGCTGACCGCGCAGACCACCGCGTTCACGGCCGAGCAGAAGCTCGAGAGCATCGCGGGGCAGCGGATGGTGTCGTCGGTGGGGCTGGTGAAGGCGCTCGGCGGCGGCTGGGACGCGTCGCAGATGAATCGTGAGACGGGCGAGGTGGCTGCGCCGGCTCCGTTGCCGGCTGCGGCTGCGGTCACGCCGGGCGCGGCAGCCGCGGCAAGCGGCGCTGCCGTGGCGATGGCCGCCACGCCGGTAGCGCGTAGCGAGATGCCAAACACGGCGCAGAACGGCATGGAGGCGCAACCCCAAGTGCCGGGCAAATAAACGCCACGCCGCTCGCGAACCGCTGAAGCATCAACGAAGAATCAATCGCAAAGCGAAGCAAGAGCAAAGCAGGACCGCAAAAACAGAAGAGGCATGACCGCGCAACGCGGCCATGCCTCTTTTTTTCATCGCGCCGCACGTCCGCAACGCGCACGCATCAGCACACGAAAATCAGTGCACGAAAGCCAGCGCCACCGTATCTGGCCCGCTCGGCCGGCCTAGCAGATTCAGCAGGCCGGCCAGGTTGTCGCGCGCCTCGGGCGCGGCGCTCGCCGTGCCATGAAACGACGTCGAAGCCGCCGACACCGTGCCGCTGCCGTTCAGCATCAGCGGTCCCTTGAGCGTGCTCAGATCGAGCGTCGACGAAGTGCCCTGCGCCTGCAAACGGACCCGATACGAACCGAGCGGCTTGACGAGCGAAATCCGCGAGCTGACGTCGGTCAGCGTCATGGTCAGTTGCCCGAACGCTTCGCCATTGAAGCTGCGCCAGTCCGTCCACGAGAGCTGCACGTCGCCCTGCAGATCGAGCGTATTGAACGGCGCGCCGAGCCCGACGAGCAGCGACGCCGGCACCGCGAGCGCGCCCGGCGTGATGGTTGCACCGCGCGGCGTCGCGTCGACCATGACCGGCTCGGGCATCGCCTCGCTGTGCCGCATGATCATGCGCACGCGTCCCGTGAACAATGGCCAGAACGCCGTATGCCATTCGATCCGGCCAGGCAGCAAGGTGGCCGTGCTCATGTCGGAACCGGCGGCCAGCATCAGTGTGGCCGAGCCGTGCCAAAGCGAGCCTTCCGCGTCGACGAAATTGACGTGGCCGTGGGTCTGCCGCGCAAACTGCGGCGTGATCCAGGCGGCCGGCAGCAAGGCCAGCATCACGGCCGCGGCCGACAACAACGCGACCACGAGCCAGGGCAGCGCGATACGTACGCGCCACATCCAGTAATTCATGCGAAATCCTGTAGCGAACGGCTCATTCTTATTTTGCGGTCGACGGCTGCAACGACACCGTCAGGTCCACCTGGCCGTCGTCCTTCAACGCGGTGATGTGCGCCTCGGCGACCTGCACCTTGAACTGCTTGCGCACGTCGTCGACCCATGTCGTCCAGGCCGGAAACGCGACGTTCTTCATCTGCACCTGCACCGCGTTGCCGATGAACTGCACCTGCGTCGCGGTCAATCCGTGATCGCCGAGCGACGCCGTCAGCGCATCCTTCAAGGCCGCGCCGGTCGGCGCCACGCCCTGAGCGGCCGCCGAGAGCGAACGCGCCTCGTTCGCCTGCGCGGTCATCTGCGCGAGTTGCCGTTGCAGCGCCGGCAGCGATTCCTTGAGGTGCGAGCGGCCGTCCTGCGCCGGCGCCCACAGCACCGACCACGCGACCACCACCGCGAGCACGCCGCCGCCCCACGTCAGCAGCCCCTTTTCGCGATCGGTGCGCTGGTCCCAGAATCCGGCCCATGTTTGAGCGAGTTCAGCTTTCATTGTCCGTTCCTGATGGTCCACTTGCCGGTGTTGCTGTCGATCGCGCCGGTGAGTCCGTTGCGCTCGAGGCGCTTCGCAAAATCGGGATCGACCTTGATCTCCGGTTTGAAGGTCACCTCGAGGCGGTGCTCGTGATAGTCGAGCGCGGCGATGCCGTTGACCGGCAGCGGCGACAGCGAGCGCGCGAGGCCATCGGCGAGCGAGAGGAAATCTTCCGGCGACAGTTCGCCCGCCGCGACACGCAACTGCTGCACCTGGCGCGCCATCTGGTCGGGCGCGTCGAGCACGACCGTCGTCTTCGGGAACGTGTTGAGCAGCAGCTCCGTCATCTGCGTGTTGATCGCGTCGCGCTGGCGCGACAGCATCAGCCACTGCACGTTCGCGCCGATGACCGCGACGACGAGCGCCGCGACCGCGAGCAGGATCGGCAGACGCAGACGCCGGAGCGTCGCGCGATCGAGCCGCCACGGCTGCGAGGCGAACTCGAACTGGCACAGATCGAAGCGACATTCGAGCGCGCGCCGCGCAAGCTGTTCGAACGGCAGCGGACTCGCGCCGTGGACGTGCGCGGCGAGCCGCGCGGGACTCGTCGCGGAAGACCCCGGTTCGTGGCCGGGCACCTCGGTCAGCATATACAGCGACACCGGCGCAGCGCCCGCGAGCGCGGCCAGCGTCGCGTTCACGGCATTGGCCGGCGCCGCAAGCCCTTCGCCTTGCACGCCGCGCGCAATCGCGAGTTCGACGCGCGGCACGCCGCTCTCGACCGCGCCTTCGAGCAGCAGCGCGGGCGCGGTCTGC
>NZ_JAAGPQ010000103.1:0-24895 GCF_017104985.1 Paraburkholderia sp. Ac-20342
GAAACCCCACGGCGCGTCGCCATCTCACCCTAACGGAGCCACCCATGAAGCATCACGATCAGGTCGCCGACGCGTTCGGCTCGACCGCCGCCGCTTACTTGACGAGTCAGACCCATGCGAGCGGCGCGGCGGCCGGCGTGGCGTCCATCGGGTCCGGGTGTTCGGCGGTGGGCTGCATGTTCCTGCTGCCGGGCTGCGCGTGGAGGGGGTAATAGAGATACCAGAATAATTGCTTAACTTGTACTGGTACATGACCGGCTCTATTGTAGCGGCTGGAAACCCCACGGCGCGTCGCCATCTCACCCTAACGGAGCCACCCATGAAGCATCACGATCAGGTCGCCGACGCGTTCGGCTCGACCGCCGCCGCTTACTTGACGAGTCAGACCCATGCGAGCGGCGCCGATCTGCGTACGCTCGCCGACGCCATCGCCGCGACGCCGGGCGCGACCGTGCTGGACATGGGCTGCGGCGCGGGGCACGCGAGCTTCGCGGTTGCGCCGCATGCGAAAGAGGTCGTCGCCTACGACATCGCGCCGCAGATGCTCGCGACCGTCGAAGGCGCGGCGAAAGAGCGCGGCCTCGCCAACATCCGCACGCAGCAGGGCGCGGCTGAAACGCTGCCGTTCGCCGCTCATGCGTTCGACTGGGTGATTAGCCGCATGAGCGCGCATCACTGGCACGACGTGCCGCTCGCGCTCGCCGAGGTGCGGCGTGTGCTGAAGCCGGGCGGCAAGGTGTTGTTCATCGATATCGCGGGCATCGATCACCCGCTGCTCGATACGCATATCCAGGCGATCGAGTTACTGCGCGACGGTTCGCATATCCGCGATTACCGCGCCGACGAGTGGATTGCGTTGTTCGCCACGGCCGGTTTCAAGGCATCGATTCGCGAGCGTTGGCGCATCGACCTCGAATTCAAGTCGTGGGTCGCGCGCATGCGCACGCCCGAGCCGCGCATCGTCGCGATCCGCTCGCTGTGGGATCACGCGCCCGACGAAGTGCGCCAGTATTTCGACGTGCAGGCGGACCACTCGTTCAAGCTCGACGCGTTGATGATCGACGCGCATTGAATGAAAAAAGCCGGGGGTGGCCTTTGCTGGCCACCCCCGGCGTGTGTTGCGTATCGCGGGCTGAATGCACCGCTTGCACCGATGATTCCGCATTGGTGCATTCAGTCCGCTTGCGCTTCGACGGCAAACCCCGGTTCAAACCGCCGCTTCAGCCTCAACCCGTATTGCGTAAGCCCGCCGCGATCCCGTTGATGCTCAGATGAATCCCGCGTCGCACGCGCGTGTTCGTATCGCCCGCGCGATAGCGCTTGAGCAATTCGACCTGCAAGTGATTGAGCGGATCGAGATACGGGAAGCGGTTCTTGATCGAGCGCGCGAGCAGCGGATTTTCCGCGAGCCGATCGCCCTTGCCGGTGATCTCGGACAACACCTTCGAGGTGCGCTCCCATTCCGCGACGATGCGCTCGAATACGTGCTTGCGCAGCTTCTTGTCGGTGACGAGCGCGGCGTAGCGCGACGCGACCGCGAGGTCGGTCTTCGCGAGCACCATGTCCATGTTCGAGAGCAGGTTCGAAAAGAACGGCCACGTCTTGTGCATTTTCTTCAGCAGCGCGAGCCGGCGCGCGCGTTCGGCGTCGGAGGGCGCGCTGTCGAGATGCGCGGCGACCGCGCTGCCGAAGCCGTACCAGCCCGTCAGCAGCAGACGGCATTGGCCCCACGAGAAGCCCCACGGAATCGCGCGCAGGTCCTCGATCTTGCGCTGCTTCGGGTCCTGCAGCTTGCGCGAGGCGGGCCGGCTGCCGATGTTCAGCTCGGCGATCTCGGCGATCGGCGTCGACTCGAAGAAATACTCCTTGAAACCCGGCGTTTCGTAGACGAGCGCGCGATACGCGGCCATTGCCGTATCGGACAGTTGCTGCATCGTTTCCTCGAACACGGGCAGCTCGGCGGGCGCGTTGCCTTGCGGCAGCAGCGACGCTTCGAGCGTCGCGGCCACCACCGTTTCCAGATTGCGCCGGCCGATCTCGGGGTTGGCGAACTTGCTCGCGATCACCTCGCCCTGCTCGGTCAGGCGGATCTGTCCGTCGACGGTGCCGGGCGGCTGCGAGAGGATCGCCTGATAGGTCGGGCCGCCGCCGCGGCCGACGGTGCCGCCGCGGCCATGGAACAGGCGCAGCGTCACGCCGCGTTCGTTGAACAGCGAGACGAGCGCAAGCTCGGCGCGATACAGCTCCCAGTTCGAGGTCAGGAAGCCGCCGTCCTTGTTGCTGTCCGAATAGCCGAGCATGACTTCCTGCTCGTTGCCCTGGTGTTCGATCAGCGCGCCGACGCCCGGCAGCGCGATCAGATCGCGCATGATGTGCGGCGCGTTGCGCAGATCGGGGATCGTCTCGAAGAGCGGAATCACCATCAGGCCCGCGCGTGCCGGATCGTGCTCGTCGCCGAGACGGCCGCGCAACAGGCCGGTTTCCTTTTGCAGCAGCATCACCTCGACCAGATCGCTGACCGTTTCCGTGTGCGAAATGATGTAGTTGCGCACCGCGCGCGCGCCGAATTTTTCGCGCGTGATACGCGCTTCCTCGAGCACGCCGAGTTCGCTCTTCACGAGGTCCGAGTACTCGGCGTACGGCACGCGCAGCGGGCGTGGCTGCGCGAGTTCGGCGAGCAGCACCTCGAGCTTGTCCGCCTCGGAGAGCGCCGCGTAATCGGCCTCGACGCCCGCGCGTCTGAGCAGTTCGGCGATCACCGCTTCGTGGATGTCCGAGCTTTGCCGCAGATCGATGCTCGCGAGATGGAAGCCGAACACCTCGGCGGCGCGCGTGAGCGGCGCGAGACGCGGGGCCGCGAGCGGCGCGCCGTGATGCTCGGCGAGCGAATCGATCAGCACGTGCAGGTCGCGCACGAAGTCGGCGGCGTCGTCGTAGGGAATCGCGCGGATCGGCGCCACGCCGCGCCCGGCGCTGCGCACCGGCACGCTGCCTTCGCCGAGCCGCACGCGCGCGCTGGCCGCGAGCCGCGTGTACATGCCGATCAGCGCGCGGCGATACGGCTCGTCGGTGCGGTGCGGCGACTGGTCCGGCGAGATGGCCGCGAGTTCCTTCAGCGCATCGCTCGCGCCGGCCAGCAGGTTCGACACCGACAGTTCCGCGCCGAGCTTGTGCACCTGCTCCATGTAGTGCTCGAAGATCACCGCGGCCTGGCGCGTGATCGCGTTTTCGAGCGTGTCGGCCGTGACGTTCGGATTGCCGTCGCGGTCGCCGCCGATCCAGCTGCCCATCTGGAAGAACGGCGGCAGGCGCGCTTCGATGCCGTGTTCCTTGAGGGCGTCCTCGATGTCGCCATAGAGCGCGGGGATTTCCTCGAGGAAGGTGGCGCGATAGAACGACAGCGCGTTCTCGATTTCATCGGCGACGCTCAGACGCGCGTCGCGCAGCATGCGCGTCTGCCAGAGCGAGGTGACGCGCGCGCGCAGCATCGCTTCGTTGTGCGAGCGTTCGCGGTGGGTGAGCGGCTGGTCGCGCTCGGCGAGCAGCCGCGCGATGTCGTGCTGCGCATCGAGGATGCTCTTGCGCTGCACTTCGGTCGGGTGCGCGGTCAGCACCGGCATGATCAGCGCGTCGTTGAAGAACTGCTGCAGCACCGGCGTCGCGGCCGCGCCCGCCGTGACGAGCCGCTCCAGCGCATAGGCGATCGTGCCCGGCTGCGAGGCCGAGCCCGCGAGCGCGTGAATCCGGTGCCGGCGGTTGCGGTGGCGGTCCTCGGCGATATTCGCGAGGTGCGAGAAGTAGCTGAACGCGCGCACCACGCTGACCGTCTGCTCGGGCGTCAGCGTGCGCAGCTTCTTGTCGAGCGTCTGCGCGGCGGCGCTGTCGTCCTCGCGGCGAAAACGCACGGCGGTCTGCCGGATCGTTTCGACGACGTCGAACACCGCGTCGCCTTCCTGCTCGCGCAGCACGTCGCCGAGCAGGCGGCCGAGATAGCGGATGTCCTGGAACAGCGGATGGTCCTTGTCCTCGCGCGTGCGGGCCGTGCTTTTGGCGGCGGGGACGGTGGCGCCCGCGGCTTGCGCGACGGCTTTCAGCTTCGGCTTTTTGGCGGCGCGCGGTTGGGCTGCGTCGCTCGCGGCCGCTTCGGTTTTCGCGGAAGCGGTGGCGTTCGCATCGGTGTTGGCGGCCTTGGCCGGCTTGCGTGTATCGGCGGCGCTTGCGGCTTGCCCAGCCTTTTCAGCCTTGCTGGCTTTGGCTGTCTTCACGGGTTTTTCCGCTTTGACGGACACCGCGGTGCGCGCGGCTTTCGGCGCCTTGGCGGCTTGCGCGGCGAGGGCACGTTGGCCCGGGCGTTTTTCCGTGCGCTGTTCCGTGCACTGGTCGGCGCGTTGAGCGAAGGCCGACGTCGTGCCGTGCGCGGTGGAGTCGGCGAGGGCTGCGGCAGAGGCAGCGGAAGCGTCCGGCGTCGCGGCATGGGCCGGGCGAGCGTTGGACGAAGCAGTGTTGCGGCGGTCAGGGCGCGCCGATCCGGAAGACGTCACGATGGGTTTCCTCAGGGAAGCCAGGGTCTGTTGAGTGATGAACTGCAACTGCGGAACTGCGACAGAATGTGCAACGTGGACTGCGAGTAACGTGAACAGCGTGCAACAGGGACTGCGAACGGGACTGCAATTAGAACAGCAAAGAGAACTGCAAGGCGCACGACAACGCGCAACGGCAAGGCGCGGCGGCAGGCGGGCCTGCAAAACGAACCGCCCGCGACGAGCCGCATGAGCCCTGCCGACGCCGGATGGAGAGAGGGGCCACGACACATGAGGCGAGGCCGCACTGAACGCGCGGCGCGTGCCGCCCACGCGGTTACGCCGCATTGCATCATCGCGCATGCCGCCGCGCGATGCGCGAACGACCGTGCGTGACGAGCCGGAATGGGGCAGGCGCTTGCCGCGCGCAGCCCGTCTCCTCCATCGATACCGCGTCTGCCCGGCGCCCGGCCGTGCCTTTGGTGCAAGGGCGCAAGCAGGGGCGCGTGCTAACATTGATTGTTATTCCATCCCGAGATTCGATCAGCAAGCTAATGAACACCGAGACGTTTGCCGCGCCACCCCACACGCTTGTGATTGCTTCGCGAGAGAGCCGCCTTGCCATGTGGCAGGCGGAGCATGTGCGATGTGCGCTGCACAAATTATATCCATCTTGTGACGTAAAAATCCTCGGAATGACGACGCGCGGCGATCAGATTCTCGATCGCACGCTCTCGAAGGTCGGCGGCAAGGGCCTCTTCGTCAAGGAACTCGAAGCCGCACTCGCCGATGGCCGCGCCGACCTCGCGGTGCATTCGCTGAAGGACGTGCCGATGGAGCTGCCCGCGGGCTTCGCGCTGTCCGCGATCATGGAGCGCGAGGACCCGCGCGACGCGCTCGTCTCCAATCAATACGACTCGCTCGCCGCGCTGCCGGCCGGTGCCGTGGTCGGCACCTCGAGCCTGCGCCGCGAGGCGATGCTGCGCATGCGTTATCCGCATCTCGACGTGCGGCCGTTGCGCGGCAATCTCGACACGCGCCTCGCCAAGCTCGATCGCGGCGATTACGCGGCGATCATCCTGGCCGCGGCCGGGCTCAAGCGTCTGGGTCTCGGCGAGCGCATCCGCGCGCTGCTCGATCCTCAGGACAGCTTGCCGGCCGCGGGGCAGGGCGCGCTCGGCATCGAGATTCGCGCCGATCGCGCGGACCTCGCCGCGTGGCTCGCGCCGCTCCATCACTCACATACGGCGGCCGCCGTCGAAGCCGAGCGCATGGTGTCGCGCGCGCTCGGCGGCAGTTGCGAGGTGCCGCTCGCCGCGTATGCGACCTGGCATGACGGCGCGCTGCATCTGCGCGGCATCGTAGCGACGCCCGACGGCCAGCGCGTACTGAGCGCGCAGGCATCGGCGCCCGCGCCGAGCATCGAGCGCGCGCTCGCGCTGGGCCAGCAGGTCGCGAGCGAGCTTGCTGGGCAGGGCGCGCTCGACATCGTCCGGGCGCTCAGCACCGCCAGCGGCCCGGCTGTGGCGGATAGCGCCGCGCATGCTGCCGCAAGTGATGCCACAAGTGATGCCACAAGCGACGCGGCAGGTGACATAGCGGGCAGCCCCGCAACCCCCGCCGCGAACGGCGCGGCGGCCGGCGAGTGATGGCCTCGGGCACGCCGGAGCAGGCGCCCTTCACGGTCGTGATCACGCGGCCGGCCGGCCAGTCGAGCGAGCTCGTCGGGCAGCTCGAAGCAGCCGGTCTCGCGACGCTCGACTTTCCGCTGATCGACATCGCCCCCGTCATCGACCCTGCGCCGCTGCGCGCCGCGCTCGCGTCGCTCGAACGCTATGCGCTCGTCGTCTTCGTCTCGCCGAACGCGGTCGATCACGCGTTTGCGCACCGCGACGACATCTGGCCGCACGCGTTGCCGATCGGCGTAGTCGGTCCTGGCAGCGTGCGGGCGCTGGCGCGCCACGGTATCAGCGCGCCGGGGCATCGCGTCATCAGCCCGGCCGCGGGCGCCGACGACGAAGCGGCGAGCTTCGACTCCGAGGGCCTCTTCGCCGCGCTCGACGCGCAGCTCGGCACGGCGGCGCTCGACGGCAAGCGCGTGCTGATCGTGCGCGGCGACGGCGGCCGCGAATGGCTCGCCGACCGCTTGCGCGAAGCGGGCGTCGAAGTCGAGGCGGTCGCCGCGTACCGGCGCGTCGTGCCGGAGCCGTCCATCGGCGCCTGGGCGCGCGTGCACGAACTGCTCGCGGGCCGGCCGCACGCATGGCTCGTGACCAGTTCCGAAGGCGTGCGCAACCTGCAAGAGCTTGCGCACGACCACCTCAACGCGAGCGAGATCGCACAGCTCAAACACGCGCCGCTCGTCGCGCCTCATCCACGCATCGCGCAGACCGCGCGGGCATTGGGTTTTGATAGGATGACGGTGTCCGGCGCGGGCGACGAGCGCATAGTCCGCGCGCTCGTCGCCGCGGCCGCCGTGCCTTCCGTGCCCCCCGTCGTCCAACCGGTATCGACCAACCCGGCTCAATCACGCATGACTGAAACGAACGCCTCCACGAACGCCGCACCCCAGCCGTCCGCAACTGCCGCGTTGCCGCCGAATCAACCCTTCACGCCGTACGAAGCGCACAAGCGCCGCAGCATGAGCGGGCCGCTGCTGTGGTTTGTGGTCGTGATCCTGGCGTGCGCGGTCGGCGTGGGCGGCTTCGCGATGAACCGCAAGCTCGTGCGCACCGAGCAGGCGCTGGCGCAGCGTCAGCAGGCCAACGACACGCAGACCAACGAGCTGCGCATCAAGCTCGACCAGGCGCTCGCCAGCGTGCATCAGGCGGACTCGCAGGTCGCGCAGTTCGAGGGCAAGCTCGCCGATGCGCAGGCCGCGCAGCAGGCGCTGCAACAGCAATACGCCGATCTCGCGCGCAACCGCGACGACTGGACGCTCGCCGAAGTCGGGCAGATGCTGTCGGCGGCGAGCCAGCAGTTGCAGCTGACCGGCAACACGCAGCTCGCGCTGTTCGCGCTGCAAAGCGCCGACACGCGCCTCGCGGCGTCGGACAGCCCGCAGGCGGTGGCGGTGCGCAAGGCGATCGCGCAGGACATCGACAAGCTGAAGGCCGCGCCGTCGACCGATCTCACCGGTCTCGCGATCAAGCTCGACAACGCAATCGACCACGTCGCGAACCTGCCGCTCTCGGGCGAGGCGCCGATTCCGCATGCGACGCCGCACGCGGCCACGTGGGCCGACACCGCGAAGGTGGCCGCGGCCACCGGCAAGCCGCGCTGGGAAGTGTGGTTCGACGAGGTCACGCACGGCATCGGCGATCAACTGACGAGCCTCGTGCAGGTGCGCCGCATCGACCATGCCGACGCGATGCTCGTCTCGCCCGACCAGGGCTATTTCGTGCGCGAGAACCTGAAGCTGCGTTTGCTGTCGGCGCGTCTCGCGCTGCTCTCGCGCAACCAGACCACGCTGAAGTCCGATCTGCAGGCGGCGCAGACGGCGCTCATGCGCTACTTCGACGCTTCGTCGAAAGAGACGCAAACAGTGATCGATCTCGTCAGGCAGGTCGATACGGGCTCGGCCGCGGTCGAACTGCCGAACCTCGACACGAGCCTGCAGGCCGTCAATCAATACCGGAACCGGGGTTAATCATGGCGATCCGGGGACTTCTTTGGCTCGCGCTGCTGTTCGTGATCGCGGTGGTGCTCGCGGTGGTCGGTCGCTTCGACGCGGGGCAGATACTGCTGGTCTATCCGCCGTATCGCGTCGACATGTCGCTCAATCTGTTCATCGTCGCGATCGTCGTGCTGTTCATCGTGCTGTATGCGCTCCTGCGCATCATTCGCAATATCTGGCGCATGCCGCAGCGCGTCGCCGCGTACCGCGCGCGCTCGCGCGTCGCGAAAGCGCATGCGTCGTTGCGCGACGCGATCGGCAACCTCTACGCGGGGCGTTTCTCGCGTGCCGAGAAGGCCGCGAAAGACGCGCTCGCGAACGGCGACAACAAGGGCGCGGCCGGCCTGATCGCGGCCACGGCCGCGCATCGCATGCACGAATATGCGCGGCGCGACGAATGGCTCTCGCAGATCGACGAAGCCGACTGGCAGGACGCGCGCCTGATGGCGACCGCCGACATGCGCGCCGACGGCCGCGACGCGGACGGCGCGCTCACCGCGCTGACCGAAATGCAATCGCAGGGCGCGCGGCGCATTCATGCGCAACAGATCATGCTGCGCGCGCAGCAGCAACTGAAGAACTGGAGCGAAGTGCTGAAGCTCGTCAAGACGCTGGAGAAGCGCGAGGCGATCCATCCGGCTGTGGCAGTGCGGCTGCGTCAACTGGCGGCCGAGAATCTGCTGCGCGATCGTCGTCATAACGCCGATGCGCTGCTCGAACTGTGGAACTCGCTGTCGGCGGTCGAGCGTCATTCGCCGCGTCTCGCCGATACCGCCGCCGAACTGCTCGTCTCGCTGAATCGTCCGCAGGACGCGCGCAAGATCGTCGAGGAAGCGCTCGCGCAGAACTGGGACGCGCGCCTGCTGCGCCGCTATCCGGACACGGCCGGCGGCGATGCGCTGCCGCTGATCCAGAAGGCCGAAGCCTGGCAGAAGGATCGTCCCGAAGACGCGGATCTGATGTTCACGCTGGGCCGTCTGTGCCTGCATCAGCAGTTGTGGGGCAAGGCGCAATCGTTCCTCGAACGCGCGCTGAAGCTTGCCGATAACGAGACGCTGAAGATCCGCTCGCATCGTGCTCTCGCACGTTTGCACGAGCAGCTTGGCGATACCGAGAAAGCGAGCCAGCATTATCGCGAGAGCGCGCTGGCGATGAATGTGACCTGATGAGGCTCGCATCATGGCGTAGCCGCTGAGCCGCACAAGCTTCTCGAACCGCTACCCGATGGCCGCAGCCGATGCTGCGGCCATTTCTTTTTGCACCGCGTGATAGACGCGGGTTTGTCGTTGCCAGTCTTCGCTTGGGCTCTGGTCACCCATGATGGCTGCACTGCCGCAAGCCATCCGGACCGCGAGCGGCGCGCGACGTAGGCCACGTTCGCTGCGAGGTCAGAGCGACGGGCGACTCTCGCCAAATATCTGCAGCGATACATCAGACGTGACCTATTATCAAAAGTCGTGAGTAGTACGACTGAGGTTGCGATGCTGTCCGGCCAGGCTTCGCATTTCGGCGGCCCGGACGGCAATCCGCGAATCGTGCAACCGGTTGCAGGTGTCGTGGAGAAAGGGAGATGGTTCGCAAGGACATACTCGATGCGTTGCGGACGTACACCGAGCCGTTTCGCGTCACGAGCGGCAGCGATTTCTCGCTGAAGCATTTCGATCCCGGCGAGACGCTGGGACTCAAAATGGATAAGGCCGAGGCGCTGCAACTGCTCCAGCGCGGCTCGAAATGGCTTGCGATGGAGCAGGAGGTGCTCTACGCGCAGGATTCCTGGTCGGTGCTGCTGGTGTTCCAGGCCATGGACGCGGCGGGCAAGGACGGGACGATCAAGCACGTCATGTCGCGCGTCAATCCGCAGGGCTGCGATGTTTTCTCGTTCAAGCAGCCGTCGGCCGAAGAGCTCTCGCACGACTTTCTGTGGCGCTATGGCAGGAAAGTGCCCCAGCGTGGGCACATCGGCATTTTCAACCGTTCGTACTACGAGGAAGTGCTAGTGGTGCGCGTGCATCGGCATCTGCTCGATGCGCAGAAGATTCCGCCGGCACGGATCGGCAGCAATATATGGGACGAGCGGCTCGCCGACATCGCGCGATTCGAGGACTATCTGACGCGCCAGGGTGTGGTCATTCTCAAGTTCTATCTGAACCTGTCGTATGCGGAGCAGAAGAAGCGCTTCGTGGACCGTCTCGACAATCCCGACAAGCACTGGAAGTTTTCCGCCGCCGACATTCGCGAGCGCCGCTACTGGGACGACTATATGCACGCCTATGAAGAGGCCATTCGCGCGACGGCTTCGGAGGCGGCACCGTGGTTCGTCGTGCCCGCCGACAACAAACCTTTTACGCGGCTCGTCGTTGCGGCTGCGATCGTCGAGGCCGTCGAGAAGCTCGACCTCGCTTACCCGAAAGCCACGCAGGAGCAGATGAAGGACCTCGCCGCGGCGAGAGAGGAACTCGGCGCTGAAGCCGCGAATGCGACGGAACACACACAGGCAGGGGGCGATTCCGGGCATTGAAAGCTGCCCCTGACCAGACATCACCGGCATAACCGGAACCGGGAGAGAGGGAGAGACGAGGATGAGTTCAGTCGAGAATGCGGCGCCGTGGCATGCGCTACCGGCCGACGAAATCGAGCGGCAGTTCAACGTGGATTCCGCGCGCGGCCTCGATGCCGCAGAGGCAAGCGGGCGGCTCGCCACCTATGGCCCGAACCGTCTGCCGCAGGGCAAGAAGAAAGGGCCGGTCGCACGATTTCTCGCGCAGCTTCACAACATTCTGATCTACGTGCTGCTCGCGGCCGGCTTCGTCAAGTTCATGCTGGGCCTGTGGCTCGACGGCTCGGTCATTCTGGCCGTCGTGCTTCTCAATTCGCTGCTCGGCTTTCTGCAGGAAGGGCGCGCCGAGAAAGCGCTCGACTCGATTCGCAACATGCTGTCCGCCGAGGCGCGCGTGCTGCGTGGCGCGGCGGTTCGCCTGATCCCCGCCGATGAACTCGTGCCGGGCGATATCGTGCTGCTGGAATCGGGAGATCGAATTCCAGCGGACATGCGTCTCGTCGACGCGAAGAACCTGCGCACGGAAGAAGCGGCGCTGACGGGCGAGTCCGTCCCGGCCGAGAAGAGCACCGCGCCGGTGCCCGCCAAAGCCACGGTCGGCGACCGCGGGAACATGGCGTTCTGCGGCACGATGGTCCTGTCGGGCCGGGCAACCGGCGTCGTCGTGGCGACGGGGAGCCAAACGGAACTCGGCCGCATCAACCAGATGCTCGCCGAGGTCAGCGTGCTGGAGACGCCGCTGCTGCGCCAGATCAAGAAGTTCGGCTACGTGATTACCGCGGTGATTGCCTGTGTCAGCGTGCTGCTGTTTTCCTGGGGGCACTGGCTCGGACATATGACGTTCGTCGAGCTGTTCCAGGCCATCGTCGGGATTGCGGTGTCGGTCATTCCGGAAGGGCTGCCGGCGCTCATCACGATCACGCTCGCCATCGGCGTGCAGCGCATGGCGCAGCGCAACGCAATTATTCGCCGCCTGCCGGCGGTCGAGACGCTCGGCGCCGTCTCGCGCATCTGCTCGGACAAGACCGGCACGCTGACGCTGATGGAGATGATGGTCGCCTCTGTCGTGACGGCGGACGCCTCCTATACCGTGACCGGCGACGGCTACGCCAGCGAGGGCGAGGTCAGGGCCGACGGCGAGCCGCTCGGCACCGTGCCGGACGTGCTCGGGCTGATGGGCCGCGTATCGCTGCTGTGCAACGATGCCGAACTGTTCGAGGAAGACGGCAAATGGAAAGTGGAAGGCGACCCGACCGAGGGCGCGCTTTACCCGTTCGCCGTCAAGCTCGGCATGGACCGTGCAGCCGAGACCGCCGCCGCGCCGAGAATCGACGCGATTCCCTTCGAGTCCGAGCACAAGTTCATGGCGACGCTGAACCGTTCGGCAGACGGCGAGATGCTGCTGGTCAAGGGCGCCCCCGAAGTGATCCTCGAGCACTGCGATCGGCAGCAGAGCGCGCAAGGCGCGGCGCCGCTCGATCGCGAGCGTTTCGCCCGCGAGGGGGACCGGCTCGCCGCGCAAGGCGAGCGCGTGCTCGGGCTGGCGTGGCTGCCGGACCCGGGCCTGCGAACCGGGAGCCTGGGTCCGCGGGACCTGCCGCGCACGCTTGTCCTGCTCGGCCTCGTGGGCCTGATAGACCCGCCGCGCAAAGAGGCCATCGACGCCGTGCGCGAATGCCACGGCGGCGGCATCCGTGTCACGATGATTACGGGCGACCACAAGATCACGGCGGCGGCCATCGCGAGAATGCTCGGTATCGGCGACGGCAGGACGGCCGTCGCCGGCACCGAGATCGAGGCGATGAACGATGCGGCGCTGCAGGAGTGCGTGCGCGACGTCGACGTCTTCGCCCGCGCGAGCCCCGAGCACAAGCTGCGGCTCGTCAAGGCGATCCAGGCGAACCGGCAGATCGTCGCGATGACGGGCGACGGCGTCAACGACGCGCCCGCGCTCAAGAAGGCGGACATCGGTGTCGCGATGGGCATCAAAGGCACCGAGGTGACGAAGGAGGCGGCAGGGATGATCCTCGCCGACGACAATTTCGCGTCGATCTCCGCGGCGGTGAAGGAGGGGCGCACGGTCTACAACAACATCGAGAAGGCGATGCTGTTCATGCTGCCGACCAATGTCGCGCAGGGCGCGGTGATCGCGGTGGCGATCCTGTTCGCCTTCACGCTGCCGATCACGGCGCCGCAGATACTGTGGGTCAACATGATTACGTCGGTCGCGCTCGGCCTGACCATTTCGTTCGAGCCGCACGAGGCGGACGTGATGCGCCGCTCGCCGCGTGCGATCGACCGGCCGATCGTCACGCGCTTCGGCATCTGGCGCATCCTCTTCGTGGGCGCGGCGCTCGTGCTCTATACGCTGTCGACGTTCTTCTGGATGAAGGGGCAGGGGGCGTCGGACCAGATGGCGCGCACGGCGGCCGTCAACGCGATTACGTTGGGCCAGGTGTTTTATCTGCTCAACATCCGGCATCTGCTCGATGCGTCGCTGTCGGTGAGCGCGCATCGGGGCAATCGCTATCTCTGGTATGGGATTGCCGGTGTCGTGGTGTTGCAGCTTCTGTTCACGTATACGCTGCCGTTTCAGGCGATCTTCCATACCGAAGGTTTGCCCTTGTCGGCCTGGATGTGGCTCGTTTGCGGCGGCGTGCTGTTTTTCCTCGTGGTGGAGCTGGAGAAGTTCGTGATTCGGCTGATACCTGCATTGAGATCGTTGGCGACTTCGCAGCAGGAAGGGGCGGTGTTGCGGGATGATCCGGTGAAGTAGGGCGCGGGCTCGCGCGGCGATACGGTTGCGCGAGACGCCCCTCGTATTGCGCGCAATGTGCTGGAACCGTGCACGGCCGCGGCGGCCCGCTCGCGATCTTCAGCCGTCCGTCGAGACCGTCACGGCTTCCCATGCACGGATTTCATCCGCGAATGCGGACAGTTTGTCTCGCACGAGCCCGAGTGCATCGCTGCCGAGCAGAAGATGCGCGGGCGGATGATCTGCGGTAATCGCCGCGAGCATCGCACGGGCCGCGCGCCTCGGGTCGCCCAATTGCTTGCCGCTTTTTTCCTCGCGGGCTTTGCGGATGGGATCGAAGACGGTGTCGTAATCCGCAATGGAGCGGGGCGTTCGCGTCATCGAGCGGCCTGCCCAGTCGGTGCGGAATGAACCCGGCGCCACGGCTGTCACGGCAATGCCGAAAGATTCGACCTCCTTGCCAAGGGCTTCGGAAATACCCTCCAGAGCAAATTTGCTGCCGCAATAGTAAGCGATGCCTGGCATCGTGATGTGGCCGCCCATCGACGTCATATTCAGAATGTGGCCGCGTCGCCGCTCACGCATGAAAGGCAGGACGGCCTTCATCATCGCGACGGCGCCGAACACATTCACGTCGAACTGCCGCCGCATCTCCGACAGCGGCGATTCTTCCATGACGCCCTCGTGGCCGTAACCGGCATTGTTGACGAGGACGTCAACGGGCCCCACGTTTGCCTCGATTTCCGCCACGACGCCATCGATGGCGTCGAAGTCGGTCACGTCGAGCACGCGGCCAAAAGCGGCGCTGGCGGACAGCGCTTCGAAATCATGCTTCGCCTGTGCGTTTCTCACGGTTCCGACCACCTTGTGACCTGCTGCCAGCGCTTCTTGTGCGAGTGCACGGCCAAAGCCGCTGCTGACGCCGGTGATGAGCAGGATTTTGCTGGATGCCATCGAAGCTTCTCCCAAATGTCGATTGAGCATGCATGGTAATCTGACGGGCGAGGCTGGATAAGCCGAATTTCACTGTTTTTCTTGCATAAAACTATGAGTGCGAAGCTCGCTGCTACTCGCCACGCGGATCGACTCCCCCGCAGCCAGAAACGCATGGTTGCGCTGCTGCGCGCGTTGGCTCCCGCAGAGGGCTACAACCTGACGGCACTGCCGAGCGTCCGTATTCTGCGTTCGAATCGTGCGCTGTCGCGCACGCCGGTTTTGTACGATCCCGGCATCGTGATCGTTTGCCAGGGCCGTAAGCGCGGTTATTTCGGAGACCGGCTCTATCTGTACGACGAGCATCACTACCTGGCGGTGTCCGCGCCGGTTCCGTTCAGCATGGAAACCGACGCAACGCAGGAGCGCCCGCTGCTCGCCCTGTATTTGCACCTCGATTTCGCCATGGCCGCCGAATTGGCGGCGCAAATCGACCGCGAAGGCGCAGCGGAGCCGGTGCAAACGCCTCAGAGCATGATGTCGACGCCGATGGACGATGCGATGCGGGCGTCCGTATTGCGCTTTCTCGAGGCGATGCACCGGCCGCTCGAAGCCGCCGTGCTGGGGCCGCAACTGCTGCGCGAACTGTATTTCCGTGTGCTCACCGGACCTCAGGGGAGTTCGATGCGAGAGGCGCTGGCGATGCGGGGGCAGTTCGGCAGGATCGGCCGATCACTCCGCCTGATCCATGCCGAGTACGCGCAACCTCTCGACGTCTCGCAGCTGGCCGGGGAAGCGGGTATGAGCGTCCCGAGCTTTCACAGCCACTTCAAGGCAATCACGCAGGTGTCGCCGATGCAGTACCTGAAGTCGACGCGTCTGCATCAGGCTCGCCTGCTGATGGTGCGCCAGGACCTGACGGCGGAGGCGGCGGGCCATGCCGTGGGTTATACGAGCCCATCGCAATTCAGCAGGGAGTTCAAGCGCCTGTTCGGCTTGACGCCGGCGGCGGAGGCGAAGCGTATGCTCGAAGGCTTCGCCATTCCGGCAGCTTTCGCGGATGCGACTTATGTTTCGTCCCACTGAGGTTGGGCGTGTTTCGCTTCGACTATGACCGCTCACTCGCGTATCGATCGGACCCGCGACTCGGTGCGCAGGGCCTCGCGATACTGCTGTGGCGACTGGCCCGTGTGTTGCCGAAAGCAGCGAGTGAAATGCGCCTGGTCGAAAAAGCCCAGACGAGCGCCGATCTGCACAAGCGGTGTTTCATGCTCCACTGCGAGGCATTGCAACGCGTCGTGAATTCTCGCGCGTTGAATGAGCCACTTTGGCGTTACGCCGAGGTAATTCGAAAAGACTCGCTGCATGGCGCGTTCGCACAGGTTGAGGCGCTGCAGCAACGCGCGTGTCGTCGTGATGTCGCGGTCTTCCTGGATTGTGTGAACCGCCGTGTCGAGGCGCTCCACCCACGGGTCGAATGGTGGCCGTCGCTCGGACAATACCGCCTCGACCCGTGCGATCGCTTCGTCGTGATGGGCGGCATTCAGTACTTGCGCCTCGATTCGTGCGATGTCCGAACCGTGCGGCATGCAATGTATTGCCGGTACGACGGTATCGCGCAGTGCGGACATCGGACACTCGATCCATGGACGTAATCCGCCGCATTTGAAGCGCAGGCCGTGCACTCTTCCACGGCCGCGCAATTCCCGCGTGAAGAGGCCGTGCGACGGTCCATGAATCGCGGTTTGCCCGGCCTCGAATGCCAGATTGGCGTTCGGATAGGGCAGGACCTGTTGAAGATGACAGTCGGCTTCAGGCAGGTCCCACTCTACGATCCAGTGGAATTCGGCCCATGGGGCCAGCGATTCGCCGACCGGATAACGGCTGAGCTGGAATGTCTGGCCGATATGTTGCGGCAGCAGCACGGCGCGCTGCGACAGGGCGGCTTCGAATCCGGATGTCGGGTTTGTACAAGACAGCGCGGGCGTTTGGGTCGATGATGGGGCCATGCGTGCATTCCTGATTCGCGACGTGAGCGCTGCCTCGGCTATTGCCGCAGATTCCTTGTGAGAGGTTCCATGAGCGTGACTCCATCAGACCAAGAACCGCTAGTCGCCACGGGCGAATTCGACGTGAAAATCGCCCCGTCCGATAGCGTTGCCGTTCCCGCCCATGCTGCGCCTATCGGACGCCACGTTATCGAAAAAGCGTACCACGGCGGGCTGAAGGGCCAGGCGCTCGGGGAAATGCTAACCGCCGGCAAGCCGCGCGAGGGCGAAGCGACGTACGTCGCGCTTGAATCATTCGAAGGCTCGTTGGACGGCCGATGTGGTAGCTTCGCGCTGGCCCACTTCGGCGAAATGGACGCCGGGCGCGAGGCGTTGCGTATCGACATCGTGCCCGGTTCCGGAACCGGCGAGTTATCGGGAATCAGAGGCCAATTGCTGATACGGCGAGAGAGCAGCAAACACTACTACACGCTGACCTATTGGATCGCTTAGGGAGTTTCGGTTTGCGGCCGGTTATTGGCGTTTGGGGCTTTGTAATGTTCGCGGCGATGTACCCGGGTATGACCGTGCCGTCACTCACGACCTCTTGATGTCCCAAGTTTACCTTGGGCACGATTGCGGCAGCGCGTTGTCATGCATTTGGCATAGCCCTGCTCGTTTGCACAATCGCGGAAACTCGATCGGAAGCCGTGCGCCGTTGCCACACGTCCGGCGCATTACTCTTTGCTTTGACCCGACGTAACGGCACGGTCAAGGTCGAATTCACTTCACGCCGCACCGCGTATTTCGCCGCTGTCGGAATCGGGAAAACATGTTCTACCCGGCGTTACTCGTATCCGTCAGGTACTTGCGAAAAAACGTCAGCACGTCAGCGTTAAATTCTTTGTGGAAAGAGATACGGTCGAAGCCCAGTCCGTCGACGCAGATTTCTCGTGCCGCCTGCATGAATTCAGCCGAACAGGGTGCCATGAAGGAAAAATGCTGGGCGTGGGGAACGAGATGAACGTCCGGTTTCGTCGGTATTTCGCCTACGACGTTCGCGACGCTTTCTGGCGTCACTCCGCCGCCACCCAATTCGGATCTCCAAAGTTGCACGGGTATCTTCACATTGGAAAAGCTGTCTTTCGTGAAGAAGACGCTGACTGGATCGGCAATCACTGCCGCCTTGATACGCGGATCATGGACGAGTTCAGGGAGTTCTCCTTGATGTACCTGATTGCAGAGCGGCGTATTCACCCCGTCGCATAGACGCAGGTTCTTCCCAAAGCGAGGGTTGGCACCCACGGCGACGAGCCCGGTATATCCACCGCGCGAAAAACCGAAGGTGCCGATGTCGTTTGCGTCGATCCTGGCTGCGGCGGTCCATGAGCCAAGCATGAAGTCGACCAGACGCTTGATATCCGCCGGCCGCTCGACGAATACCGGGAAATCGTTGATGCGGGTCTTGTCCATCGCATTGTCACCAGGATGGTTTATCGCCGCGACCACAAAGCCTGCATCTGCCAGTGCTGCGGCCGTGTCGCTATGGTCAAGGAAAGTACCGCCCCTGCCATGCGATATAACGATAAGTGGCAGCTTCTCGCCGGCGACCGGACAATCCCTGGTAACAGACAGCACGAACGGGCCCAATTTCTCGTTGCGAGGCGGTTGATTACACGGATACCAGACGGCTCCTTTGAGAGGCTGAAGCGATCCGTTGCCCGGAATCTCGATGAATTGAAAACCGGCCGCGTGCGCCAGCGAGGTCACAAGACATAAGGTGGCGAAGAGAAGGTTGGCACGGATCATTTTTCTTCCCGGTTTAACAATGCTAAACGCCTGGATTGTCGTGTCGATGTTACACGAGTGAGCGCGGACGCAAACTTGCCCTTTCGGAACCGGGCATGCGAGTTGGGGGGAGGTTATTGCCGTTTCCGGTCGTGAGACGTGGTGCGACCATCAGTGGTCAATCGACAGTCTGGGCTAGATCGCAGACAATCGTCAGCGTGTCAGTTGAACTTGGGCTGACGGCATCGACAGACGAAACCATACAAAAAGATCGCGACGATGAAAATACTGGGGATTTTCTTGTACTTGTACGGGTTATTGGGAGGGGTGGCCGCACTTTCGCTCACGATCGGTTTATGGTACGAAAAACCGGTTGGCCTGCCATGCGATGTGGTGAGCTGGGATGGGACGCTGTATGTCCGTGAGGGATTCGGAGGTGTGAGAGCATTCCTTGTCAATGAAGGCGGTTCGTTTCTGTTGGCGGCGCAAGGCGTGCATACTCACGCTCCATTCCCAGTGGAGATGCTGCAAGGTCTGACATCCGGCTCCGCTTTGCATATGGAGTTTTGTGACTCTCACCCTGTCCGTTTAACTGCGAATGGCGACAAAGTCTACAAACTGACACAGGAACGCGCGGAAGAGAACATTGCACGCGGGTTGAGATCGACGACGGTACGCTTCACTGCGTTTTGTTTCGTGGCAGCGATATTGGGTTTTTTGATGGGACGATGGGCATCGATGTACCGTAGTGGATAGGAACGCAAAAAAATGAATTCATGTAGTTCCCGGAAGTCCGGACCTACTACCCATTCGACAACAGCGAACTCACCACCGCCAGATGCAACCAGAACCGTCACGACAGAACGTCACCGCGGAGCGCGTACTGGCCGGATACCTCGCGAGCGTAACCATAGGAACGCTCGTATTCGTGCTGCTAGCCATGCTGAGCAGAGTAGCCAGTTTCGAAAGCACAACAAATAACTTGCTCGCAACGAAAGCGATTCATTTTGTCGTGATGCTAGTGCTGATGTTTGCCGTATCGTGGATGTTCGCTATCGGGATCACCGCACTTCCCTGTGCCGCGCTCTCCTTGCTGGCGCGGGCGTTCAGGATTCGCAACGGGATCTTTTATCTGCTCGCGGGAATTGCCCTTGGAATGCTGGCCGTTCGAGCTCACATTGAATTCTTCAATTCGGTTCACTGGTACACCGATCCACCAGACGAGAAGGATGTGACCTGGCTCCAGGGTTTATTCAGCGTGGGGCGATTCCTCGTTCCCTCCGGTGCGGTTGGCGGCATGCTGTTTTGGCGGATCGCGGGCAAACACTATCGGTCGACTGATGCGAAGTCCCGCTAGCCATCCGTCCCGGGTACAGGCCCAAAGCACTACCTGTTAACCAGCCTGGCCGGCACACTCACCGCGAGCAATCCACCCAGCACCATAAAAGCCGCCAGCATATACATCCCCGAATCGTTAGCCGCGGTCGCCTGCTTCAACCACCCGACCGCATAGGGACTCAGAAAGCCCGCCAGGTTCCCGATCGAATTGATCAACGCAATTCCCGCAGCCGCTCCCGTCCCTGCCAGAATCGCAGTCGGCAAACTCCAGAATAGCGGCAGCGTGGTCAGAATTCCCATGGTGGCCAGTGTCAACCCGGCCATCGCAAGCACGGTGTTATGCGCCCAGACAACCGACAACACCAGCCCCACGGCACCGGCGAACGCCGGCAACGCAATATGCCAGCGCCGCTCGCGCGACCGATCCGCGCTGCGCGCCACCAGCACCATCGCAATAACCGCTGCCGCAAACGGAATCGCCGAGAGCAGGCCGATCATGAAAGCATCGGTCACGCCGGTCGCCTTGATGATCGTCGGCAACCAGAAGCTCACGCCATACAGTCCCATCACGAACGAAAAGTAGGTGAGGCTCAACATCAGCACACGCCCGCTCGTGAGCACCTGGCGGATCGGCATGTCATGCTTGGCCGCTTCTTCGGCGGATACCTGGCTTTCGAGCAATTGCTGTTCTTCGCGCGTCAGCCACTTCGCCTTCGCGATCCGGTCATCGAGCATGACGAACACGAGCACGCCAACGATGACCGACGGCAGCCCTTCGAGCAAAAACAGCCACTGCCATCCGTGCCAGCCGTTCACGCCGCTGAAGTTCTTGAGGATATAGCCCGACACCGGTCCGCCGATTACGCCGGATAACGCAATGGCCGTCATGAACCACGTCGTGATCCGTCCGCGCCGATGCGCCGGATACCAGTAGGTGAGGTACAGAATAATGCCGGGAAAGAACCCCGCTTCGGCGAGGCCGAGCAGGAAGCGCATGACGTAGAACATCGTCGGCGTGGTGACGAACATCGTCAGCATCGAGATGATGCCCCACGAGATCATGATCCGCGCGATCCACACGCGCGCGCCGACCTTGTGCAGGATCACGTTGCTCGGCACTTCGAAGATGAAATAGCCGATGAAGAAAATTCCCGCGCCGAAGCCGTACACGGCGTCGCTCAGGCCGAGGTCGGTGCTCATCTGCAACTTCGCGAAGCCGACGTTCACGCGGTCCAGATACGCGACGATATAGCAGAGCATCAGCAGCGGCGCGAGCCGCCATGTGACCTTGCGGTAGGTCGCTTCTTCGAACGCGGAAGGCGGCACGCCGGCGCCGGGTTGGCGGAGCGGTTCTGCGGGACTCGCCATGGTATCTCCTCTTTTCTTGTGGAATGGAAGTACGGCTGTCGATCGATTCTAGTCGCGCACGGCGATTTGCATGACGAATCGATATGAGGGAAAACACTGACTGCGCGCAGAATCTGATGAGGGCGGCGCAAATTTTCGGGCGCCCGCCGCACCATGCCTGTGAGGCCGCCGGCTTCGAGCAGGCGGCAATCCGGCTCGCTTGCCGAGGGCATGGCATGGTTGAGCGGCTAGTACCGCTTGTCCGATTCCCCTATGGACAGCGAAGATTGTCGGGTGCTCGGAATGCTAAGACTGCCCCTCGGAGTCCAGGTCTGCTTGAGGTTGACGCCGTTCTTTTTATATTCGTTCGCGAGCTCGGTGTGATCCCTGACGATCTTCCACCCTGTGTTTGCAACATACATGGCTACCGGAAAGCTCGGGGCGGCAACATGCTGATTCAGGACACTCGTCGGTTCCTCGTTCAGCATGAAAGCGACATAGTTGACCTGAGGGCCGTGCTGCACGAGTCTCCTGTTCCTGTCGCCGGCAGGACGCCGATCCGGGTCGACCGTGCTGATCGCGGCGTTTATCGCGTCAATTATTGCGGTCTCCTCCGTGCTGCCCGAAGGAACCGTGCTGCGTCTCCCCGTCAGTGAAAACATATCGTGGAGATCGTAGTCTCCAGTCAGCGGCAGCGTCTTCCAGTCTCTCACATCCTTGAGCGGCTGAAGGGACGCTTTCAACGATTCCAGATCTTTCAGGTCAATGGGAAGGGCCCGATTGGTGCCCGCGTAACCGAGTCTATCGATAAGTTCTTCCTCTGCCGGAACGTCCGACACATCCAGTCGTGCCACGCCCTGTCCCATATGCAACATGCCGGACCTGTCCGGGTACAGGGTAGTCACGTAACCGGTAATGTCGGCCGCTTCGGCAGTTTTCCAAACGCTTTTGGCCGTTGTCGGCGAATAGAGCGCGTCTACCGTAGCTGGCTTGAGCGTCTTCTCCAGCGTATCGTGTCCTTTTGCTTCGGCACCTTCGCCGATTCGTTTAAGCGTGTGTTCTCCGGCAACACGGAAACTACATCCCGCATTCATCGTCTCCAGCGCTATTGAGATGGCGCGCACATGTTTTGCCGCGAGGAATCCTTCTCTGACGACCGCCTGTTCGGTACTCTCCAGGTCCTTGAAGGTTAACCCGACAGCCTCGTTTTTAATCCGCTGCACCAGGGCTCTTATCCGGTTTCTATTGGCCGGAGCCACGGGTCCGCTCAAGGACGATCGACGCGAATCGGTACTGTTCGTGGTGACGGAAAGCGACGGGCGTGGCTTGAGAGCCGAACGTAGCGGGTGCTGCTCCGGGGCGGGCGGAGCAGGCTCAGGCGCCTCCTTCGTGGCCACCCCGAACGTGTACGATTTCAGTTGTGCGTAGAGGTTGTCAGTCGACGAAACTCCTGACGATGACATATCGGGTGTCCTTTCGAATGGAACATGTCAGCAATCTGTTTTGATGACATCTTCAGTGTTGTCCCGAATCGTGTTTGCCTTCGGCCTTCAGTCGGCTGTGCTGGAAACATGGACTCGGCTCGCATAGGTCTCGTCTTCGAGTTACACACAACTCGTGTCGCCACCGATGATCCACATTCCCAGCCAGCACAACCGTGCATTGCCGTGTCGCTTCGATTGTGGTTCTTTTCACGCAAGTGGACCGATGCATAGCGCAACTTATGCTCAGTTAACGAAGGTGTCCCGGGAATGGCGCGACGGAGTGGCTTTGCAGCGGACATGATCGAATTCGGGCCGCATCCCGTTCATAAGCACACCGCGCGCAATGATGCTCAGGCCTTCGAGCGCCGCCGCTTCACTTTTCTAAACGCACCTTCCACCATCCACTTCGAGACACACGCCGGTGACGAACTCCGCGTCATCCGAAGCGAGATAGAGCGCCGCGTTGGCGATATCCTGCGGCGTCGAGAAGCGGCCGAGCGGAATGCCGGCGAGAAAGCGCTGGCGATTCTGCGGCGTATCTTCGACACCCATGAATTCGGAGAGCAGTGCCGTTTCGCCGATCACCGGATTCACGCAGTTCACGCGAATGCGCTCGGGTCCGAGTTCGACCGCGAGCGACTTGCTTGCGATAATCACCGCGCCCTTGCTGCCGTTGTACCAGACGAGCCCCGGGCGCGGCCGCACGCCCGCCGTCGATGCGATATTGACGAAGCTGCCGCCGCCTTGCTCGCGGAAATACGGCACGAACTCCTGCACGCTCCAGTAGATGCTCTTCACGTTCACCGCGTAGACGCGGTCGAATTCGGCCTCGGTTACTTCGAGCACCGGCTTGTTGCGATGCGTGGTGCCCGCGTTGTTGACGACGATCTGCACGCTGCCGAAGTCTTCGATTGCCGCCTCGCGCAGCGTGCGCCAGTCGTCGCGCAGCGCGACGTTGCCGGGCACCGCGATCGCCTTGCCGCCCGCAAGCGCGATCTCGCTCGCGACGCGCTCCGCGGCCGGCCCGTTCAGATCGTTGACCACGACGTTCGCGCCTTCGCGCGCGAAGGTCTTCGCGATGCCTTCGCCGAAACCCGAACCGCCGCCCGTGACGATGGCCGTTTTACCTGTCAAACGCATGATGTCTCCGTTGCTGGTTGTGAGGGATAGCAATGCGTCGTTGCGCCGAAGCCGCCGGCCGCGTCAATCACGAGCCGCCAGGCGCGAACCACGAGCGACGAGCCGCGGCCTAACCATGCCGGATCGCAATCGTCTTCAACACCGTGAACCCATACAGCGCCTCGAAGCCTTTCTCGCGGCCGTGCCCCGAATGCTTGACGCCGCCGAACGGCAATTCGACGCCGCCGCCCGCGCCATAGTTGTTGATGAACACCTGCCCCGAGCGCACGCGTCGCGCGAGCCGCATCTGGCGCGCGCCGTCGCGTGTCCAGATACCGGCGACGAGCCCGTATTGCGTGCCGTTCGCGAGCGCGAGCGCTTCGTCTTCGTCGCGGAACGACATGGCGGCGAGCACCGGGCCGAACACTTCGTCGCGTGCGAGGCGGTGGCTCGCGGGCACGTCGCGCAGCAAGGTCGGCGCCTGGTAGAAGCCGCTTTCGGGCGCTTCGGGAATCACTTCGCCGTGCGCGGCCATCGCAATGCCGTCGTGCTGCGCATCGGAGAGAAAGTCCCACACGCGCTGCTGCTGTTTCGCGCTGATGAGCGGCCCGCAGTCGAGGTCCGCTTGCGAAGGGCCGACGTGCAGCGCCTGGAATGCGCTGCCGAGCCGTTCGAGCAAGGGCTCGTAAATGGCCTCGTCGATCAGCACGCGGCTGCCCGCCGAGCAGGTTTGCCCGGCGTTCTGCACGATCGCCGAGACGAGCACGGGCAGCGCGGCATCGAGATCGGCGTCGGCGAAGACGATTTGCGGCGATTTGCCGCCGAGTTCGAGCGTGACGGGCACGTGGTTTTCGGCGGCCATCTGCGTGACGAGCTTGCCGGTTTCGGGCGAGCCCGTGAACGACACGTGATCGATGCCCGGATGGCGCGCGAGCGCGGCGCCGGCCTCGTGCCCGTAGCCGGTCACGATATTGAGCGCGCCTGACGGCAGGCCGGCTTCGGCGGCCAGTTCGGCGACGCGGAGCACGGAAAGGCACGCGTCCTCGGCCGGCTTGACGACGCAGGCGTTGCCGGTCGCAAGCGCCGCGCCGACGCTGCGCCCGAAAATCTGCATTGGATAATTCCACGGCACGATATGGCCCGTCACGCCGTGCGGCTCGCGGATCGTCAGCACCGTGTAGCCGGCCTGGTAGGGCAGCGTTTCGCCGTGCAGCTTGTCGGCGGCGCCGGCGTAGAACTCGAAATAGCGCACGAGCGCGGCGGCATCGGTGCGCGCCTGCCTGAGCGGCTTGCCGGTGTCGCGCGCTTCGAGCCGCGCGAGCTCTTCCTGGCGCGCGGCCGTGAGCAGCGACAGGCGGTACAGCACGCGCCCGCGCTCGGCGGCGCTCGC
>NZ_JAAGPQ010000104.1:0-24685 GCF_017104985.1 Paraburkholderia sp. Ac-20342
CATGCAGTTGCAGGATGCGCCGAGGAGAACCCTTAAACCGGACATTTCTAACTGGCCCAAACCGGACATTACTAAATGGCCGTCACAAATTTATGGGTGATAATTTATGTTATGTAAAATTAAATAATGAAGTGAGGCCCCGCGACCCGAACAATCCAAAACAGCCCTTCGAACAACACCGCCCAGCCACGCACAATATTGGCGCCAACGTGACTCAAAAGACTTTCGCCATACCTACCGTCACACTGCCTCGCATTTCAGAAGCCGTCTTCGCTTGTGCGAAGATTTTTTTCTGCGAAAGGATGATGCTAGCGTGGAATACATGAGTTCTCTGAACAATCACTCTCTACGCCCCTGTCATGCCAATATCTATCGGATCAAGGCCTCCAAGCCCCGTCACCACGTCGCCTCCTGAAGAAAAACACACAACGACTACAAACGTATCGTCTGGCGGTGCAGCGAAAAGACTCCCTGCGAGCGGACCTCTCAGTGGTCTAAGCGAGCGTAATAAATTTACTGGAGATATTCATTGGGCGATACCAGCCAGATTGAAATATAAAGCGGATAGCGTTGATCATTCTATAATCCCGGAATCTGACAAGGATTTCGGAGAATACGCCAGAATGGCCGTAGATCATGCACTATCCAATATTGCTCCTGATGAGCGTATCACTGCATTGGATAAAAAATTCATCGGATTGATTGCTGCAATGGAAAACGCGCAGCGACCAGGCCTTAATCTGCTTTATCTTCCCGAGGCACCGAGAAATCTCCAGTTCATGATAGAGCGTATTGAAAATGGCGGGATGCAGGGTAATTTCAGATTTATTTTCCACCCATCGGAAAATTCTGTTCATTGCGCGATGGCGGATGTAAGAGTGGGGAGCAACGAAACTTCAATAGTAATTGCCGATTCGGCCTTCGAGCATGGCGACACCCGTTTGGAGTCTGCAGCAGATCTATTAAGAGCGGAAGGACGAAAAGTTTCGATTATTACGCCAGAGATTCAAAAATCCACACAAGATTGCATCATGTATGCGCTCAATTTCGCAATCAAGTCCTACAAGACCGGGTTCACAGGCGAAATTCACGGCAAAAACAATGCTCAGATCATTTCGAGCGATCAGCTGAAAAATCTACCCATCGGTTTTCTTAAACATACGCAGACACGTGCGATTCTGAAACAGGAATATGGCCTCGCGGAAGCATTTGTAAAGAAAAACAGTAGTGAGAGACTAAGCGATCGACATGCCAGCTATCGTGTGAGACGTATAAATAACGACAGTAAAGAATTTGAAACAAGTGCCTCAATCGAAGGGTTCAGGTTGCGCGAAATCCGAAAAACCGGAGAGGCTCTCTCGAAAGGTAGCGGGGCTTTTGATCGATCCTTGCTGGAGAGACTGAGTTCCATGAGCCGGTCCCTTAATGAGCTTGAATACGTAAAAAACAATGGAGAGAGAGACGAGAGGCTCAAAGCATTTCGGGAATGGAGAGTGCGAACCAGACAGTAATCAAATCTCCCTGAAAGGCCGCGAACCCATTTCCAGCATTGCACGCCGTGTTCTTTAGCAAGGCACGCGAAGTCATGTATCGAAAAGCGAACGCCCGCCGGGAAACCTATCCGAACAGGTAGTTCAACCGGCACGCCCCGCACGGCTAAAATCACGTCGAAATCGAAATGGGGCCAACATGAATAACAACGTCGACCAGCACCACGAGCCGACACTACACAGCAACAAGCAGCGTCTATGGCAACACCCTGCCTACCTGACCGCGTGGGAATACCTTCCCTACGGCCTGCAAATCCGGCTACTGGAATTTGAGGCCCGACTCGACCGCATCTTCCCACGCCGGCTACACGTCAAACGGCGTGGCAACGTGGCAGGGTTTAAACGCGCCGTGTTTACCGTGCTTATAGCCGCAGTCATGCACGCAATCATCATCTCCATGCAACACAGCCAATAGCGATCGACTACGAACGCCCCGCGAAGCACACTCCACACCGCCCACGCACTGTCGGCATTCACCCGACGAAATGCGTAGCACGCCTCATACTCGCCACGACGGCTCCTTCACCCCGACATTCAGTGCAGACAGCGGCGAGACTTTTTCCCTCTGCCGTCTCGCACGCCGCATCAAATGAAACAACTCGCGCAGCACATTGCGCGATGCCGTCTGTTTCCCCGAGGCCAAACCCGCAACCGCGCCATAGTGCATCTCGACAGCCTGCACAATTTGCGCACGCTCATCACGCAGCGTGCATGGCAACTCTCCATGCGGCTCTGCGTTTCCCATAGGCTCGGCAGAAACGGGCCGTGAATGATCGTCGGCCACAACATTTTCTTTACCCTCGCGCAACTTATCCTCGTTTGCCAAGGGCCTGCAAAAGCCGGATAGTGCGGCCTCAGTCATTTGCCGACACACGTTCAAGGACTCATTGCCCATGAAGCTCAAAGCGCTCCGCCTCGTCACGGCCGCCGCCTTCGCCACGTTCGCGCTGTGCGCGCTCTCCCCTGCAAGCCACGCCGCCGATCAGAACGCGGACCACGACACCGCCCGGATCAAGCCCGCCGTCGATGCCGCGATCCAGCCGCTGATGGCGAAGTACCACGTCGCCGGCATGGCGGTCGGCGTGATCGTCGCAGGCAAGCCATACGTGTTCGACTACGGCGTCGCGTCGACGCAAACCGGCAAGCGGGTCACGCGCGATACGCTGTTCGAACTCGGCTCGGTCAGCAAGACGTTCACGGCGACGCTCGCCTCGTATGCGCAACTGGACGGCAAGCTCTCGCTATCCGACAGCACCGGCCAGTATCTGCCGACGCTGCGCGGCACGCCCTTCGGCAAGGTCAGTCTTCTGAATCTCGGTACGCACACACCGGGCGGTTTACCGCTTCAGGTGCCGGACGACATCCATAACGATGCGCAGTTGCTCGAGTACTTCAGGAACTGGCAACCGGCTCACGCGCCGGGTACTTACCGGACCTATTCGAATCCGGGCATCGGCACGCTCGGGTTCATCACCGCGAAGAGCATGGGGCAGAACTTCACCGCGTTGGTACAGCAACGCCTGTTTCCGGCGCTCGGCATGAAGAACAGCTATATCGATGTCCCGGCGGCGAGGCTGCCGGACTATGCGCAAGGCTATACGAAAGATGGCGCGCCGATTCGCCTGCAAGGCGGCATGCTCGCCGCCGAAGCCTACGGCGTCAAGTCGAACGCCGCCGACATGCTGCGCTTCATGCAGGCGAACATGAACATGCTTCCGATCGACGACAAACTCCAGCGTGCGATCGACGCGACTCACACCGGCTACTTCAAGGCCAGTGTGCTGACTCAGGACCTGATCTGGGAGCAGTACCCCTACCCCGTTGCATTGAAGACTTTGCAGGCGGGCAACTCGCCGGAGATAGCCCTTAACGCGACACCCGCGGCGGCAATCGAGCCGCCGCTGCCGCCGCAGCAGGACGTGTGGATCAACAAGACCGGCTCGACCAACGGCTTCGGTTCCTATATCGCGTTCGTGCCGAGGCAGCGTATGGGCATCGTGATCCTCGGCAACCGCAATTTCCCGATCGAGGCTCGGGTGAATGCGGCTTATCAGATACTCACGACACTTTCGGCGGCGTCGAACACGAGCAAGGCGAAATAATCGCCGAGCGGTCATTGAACACAACTCGCCAATCCAACCGCAAAAATACTCAAGATACCGAAGCAACATCAAAAAATAAAAACGCCCGACGCTCCCTTGAATCAGGGAAGCGCCGGGCGTCTATCCAACAACCGCTACTGACTCGCGGCTGCGCCGACGCCGGCCTTCTTCTGCGCCTGCTGCAGATTGTTCGGATAGTTCGGATCGTTTTGCCCTGGCTGATAGCCCGCGTCTTCGAGTTTCTTCAGCTCGGCATTCTTCTTCGCACGAGCCTGTTTGCGGGCCGCTTTGCGCGCGACCTTCCGCTCGGCCTTGGTCGGCTTCGCGGCACTTGCGGCGGCGGCCGGGGACGCTGTGTCGTTCTGCGCGACAGCGAGCGGGATCGTGCCGGCCACCAGTGCCGCAGCCGAAATCCCGAGCATGATTCGTTTAATGGCAAAGCTCTTCATAACTGATATCCCCCAAGGGAGTGTTGGCAACAGAGTTAAAGTCCATCTGCGAATCGTGGTTCATCAAGGCGGATTGCGCAGCCTTTTACGTCACCGCCGGCTCAAGCTTACAGGCAAATAGAGGCCGCGGGTTGGCAGCGTTGATCGCAACGCACATCGCCTGATCCATCGCGGCTCGGGTTCGATCTGACAAAGAGCTCACCTCGGTATAAGTTCTGCAATGCAGAATCAATAAGTAATGCCATTCCATACGCTTCAATCGGGACCTCATCTAAATCCTCTCAATATCACAAGGGTTTACTGGTAAAACATCGCATATCGAGCAGACTAGGTATTTTCCCTTGTTTGGACTGCATTGCAGTTCTTCATGCGGTTTACCACGTTGACACAGAGCGAACGGTCGTGCCAAATTCCGTCTGAATTCTGTGAGCACACCAATCAGTCCGGTTGAGTGCTTCATGGAATCGTTCGCTATCAGGAGATCAGCCAAACAGAAAAACGCGCAGTCGATCCAGTCCTGACGTCCAATAGCACGCTCTTCATGTTCCGTAATCCTGATGGATCGCGAGAGAGTTCTATTGCCGGTCGAAATCGCAGCGCGGCGCGGATTCATTTCATCGTTCATCCGAAAACGTAAAACAAGGAGACACGCAGCATGCCGGCAAGTCATCGCAACAGGACCGGAGTCGTTCTTGGATTGATGGGGGCGTGTGCGCTAGGTGCGGCCCCGAGCGCTCAGGCGCAAAGCAGTGTCACGCTCTACGGTATCGTCGACGCGTCGCTGCTCTATACCAGCAAGACACTCGACATGAGTACCGGCCAGAGCGCCGGCCATCAGTATTCGTTCACCGACAGCGGCCTGTCCGGCTCGCGCTTCGGCCTGCGTGGCGCCGAAGATCTCGGCGGCGGCATGCGCGCGATCTTCCAGTTGGAAAGCGGCTTTAGCGTGGCCAATGGCTCGCTGAACAATTCGAACGGCAATCTGTTCGGACGTCAGGCGTGGATCGGCATCGACAGCCGCTTCGGTACAGTCAAGGCCGGCTTGCAGTTCTCGCCGTTCTTTCTGTCGGTGTACGACTTCGACCCGCGCGACATGGACTACTTCGGCAGCGGTCTCGTCACCTATCTGAACAACGTCTATGTGACGGGCCTGTTCAATCCCAACGGCATTTCCTACACGTCGCCGGAAATCGCGGGCTTGCAAGGCAGCGCGATGCTCGCGCTCGGCGGAACCGCCGGCGATTTTCAGGCAGGTCGCCAGTACTCGGCGAGCCTGCGCTATCACTTCGGCGGACTCACGATCGACGCCGCGCTCTACAGCGGCAACGCGGGCGGCAGCGCCGCGGCCATCGCGATTCCGAGTGCCGTCGAATTCAACGGCCGCGCGCTCGGTGCGCGCTACGTGTTCAACAACCTGACCGTGATGGCTGCGTACACGCAGTACAAGGTGGCGGGCTCGTTCAACAATCGTGTCTATTCGGGCGGCGCGAGCTATCGCATCACGCCGGCGTTGAATGTCGACGCGGGCATCTGGGTCACGCGCGATGCAAACGAATCGTCGAATAATTCGATTCTCGCTTCGACCGGACTTGAATATTCGTTATCCAAAGCGACGGTCACGTATGCACAGGTCGGCTTCGTGACCAATCACGGCGCCATGCACGCGGGGCTCTCGGTCAATAACGCACTCGATCTGCCCACGGGCACGACGGCCGGCGTGAGCCTCGGCATTCGCCATACGTTCTAGATGCGGACGGTGCGCCGTGCAGACGGCGCACTGTTGCATGTTGCTGTTGCGGTGGACGGTTTCGGGTAATGAGAGGGAACCGATGCGGGTTCCGGGCGGTAACAGCTCTCACCGATCGCCTGGCTACCTCAACGGCAAGTTGGCAACGGCATTGCGTAGCTGTTCGGCGCGTCGATTGTTGAGCACCGCCACGCAAGCCAGTCGCCCCATCTCATGCGCGTTACCTGCTCCGCCACCGCTTAACGAGGCTGAAAACTCACACTCGGTGTCGCGATACCTGGGAGACTCCCGGTCCGATGCGACCAGTTTAGCTTTTGCTACGTTAATGTACTTGCTGTCTTCATCCCATTGGGTGAGCGAGTGGCCCACGGCTTCCTCGGCTCGTTGCAGCGCTACCTGACTCTCCGCGACTTTTTGTGCAAGGCAATCCCGCATTCCGGCCTGTGAATAAGCGCTGCACAGATTTTCTTGGGTTTGAACGGTATCGTGAGGAGCGGCATGAGACAGTGCCGGCAAAGAGAGTGCGCAACTTAGGGCAATCAGCTTTAGTGTGTGCATATGGTTGCGTTTCCTTTTCGAGCCACGCTTAATGCATAGTCCAATTTTTTGCGTAACTTGGGTCTCGTTGCATCGAGTTGTAGCGCAGTGCGATTAATGTCGCAGATGACGGGCACCAGTCTACATGACACGCGGCCGATCAAATGGAGATCGACAAGCCGGCGTTCGACACGTTCCTGACTCATCGTGTTGATGATAAGTGGATCACCTACTCTTGTCGAAATAGTTGTCGGCAACCCAACCATCTCCTTTAGGAGGACAATGAACAGCCGTATATTGGAAGACCTTTTCAACGACTACTCGCCCTGGATAACAAACGTCGCCAGGAGCAAGCCGAAAAATCTCCTCTTGCGTGTCCCCATCCGGAGATCGATAGACCGGCATTTCTTTCTGAACACGCCATGTTTCACCCGTATGGTTCTCACAACCGATGAGAGTCAGAAAGGCCGCGACGGCAAGCCTCTTCATCGCGCTCTCGGGTATTCAATTTTTCGGGCCACTCTTTTTGAGTGGTTCAACCCAGTCACGATATCGGCGGGGCTAATCATCTCGAACGCCGACCAACGGGGATCGTAAGCGACAATACCAACCGTACCCAGTACGTCGGCAACATTGCTTGAACAACTATTATCGAGAAAGCTGTATTCGTGCGATTTTGGATCTAACGTGAAAATCCTAACTCTTCGCTCCAATTCAGTTTTGATTGTTTGTTTTTCGTCAGACGACACACGAATTACATAGCCGACGCTGTTGCGATACGAGTTCCGATAAAGATGGTCATTCCGGTCAGTGGTAAAGTATTTTTCGTGCGCCCGAGAATAAACTTTGTTATCGACAATAATTGCCACATGGCCAAACTGCGAGCCGTGGCTCAATAAGCGTGACTCGCTTACCACGACCTCCACCACCTCTGATTGAACGGCGATCTCTTTGACCGAAGTGTCACTGGTAAGAGTAGTTGTCCTGGTGGCAACCCACCGATACTTCACTCCACTTGAGGAGATATGTGTTTGCTCCGACATATTATCCGGCAAGATAGATTCTGATGTTTTCGGCAGAAGCAACTGACGAAAGCAAATGCGTATGCCCGTCAGCATCCGTTTCGCCATACTCGAAGATGCCGCTTTGCCGCTGCATGGCATAGGCAACGTGAGCCAGAGTCTGCCCGCCAGCATGTCGCAGGACAAAACAGTCGTCATATTCTCCTTGCCTGACATGAGACCGCATCGCGATTCCTGCACTCGCTGGCAATACCGGTAAAGGCTGCGAACCAGTTTTCTTCAGTTGCCCATCGCCGATGAAGACGTCGGGCGATCCCGTCACGATCAGCGCCCCGCATGAGGTCGAGCTACCAACGAAGGCAATCGGAATATCATTAATGAAGACCGTGCTAGCGCCTTGTATCACGGCTTGTGCCGAGCAATGAATGGGACATGAAGTTGTACTGCCGCCAGCGAACACAGCTGGCTTGCCGTTGATGAACACATTGGTGGACCCGTTGCGCACGGTGCCCCCGTGACCGGTTAAATCGCCTTGTCTGGCAGCGGGAAACGACACGTTAGATATACTTTCCTGGCAATGCCGGCAGGGAAACTGCCAACGACTATTCAAAAAACGGTAATTTAATAGACACCCACAGATCATGGGAGTCACATCAAACACATTTGCAATCGATCCTTATTCAAGCCATTCCACTATAGTGGATTTTTTATCTCATAAATTAGATTTAGTGCGAAGATGCAACGGATCGGCAGATAGTGCTCAGATCGGCAAGTTCCAACGACGCAACGTCTCCTCTACGTACCGATGAGTCTTTGCGGCAGACTGAACCGTTTGGTCACCTGCGGCTAACGTGAACGTCGACGCGACGTGCGATGGCCTGCGCGTCGGCCGCGCTCACTTCAGCGAGCGTCTCGGCGAGCGCGTCCTGCTGCACGTCGCGAGCACAAGCCGCATGCCGCCGCATGCCAAACTTCGTGCCGAGCCGCGCGAACTCGCGGCCAAAGCCCGAGCCCGCGCCAGTGACGACCGCAACCTTGTCCGCAAATTGGTTCACACATCGCCCTGTTCGGATTGCTATCGATTACAGGATTGCCGAGTACGACATGCCGGCAATACCAAAGAACAGTTCGAGCCCATTCATTACGCCACGTCCCCTGCACTCGTTTGCGCATTGGCTTGAGCCGCCGTGCGCGCCTCGTCCTCTTCCTGCAACTTGCGCCACAGAATCTTGCCGCTGCCCGATTTCGGCAGCGATGCGACGAATTCGACGATACGCGGCGCCTTGTAGGCCGCCATCTGCCCGTGCGCCCAGTCGATGATCTCCTGCGCGCTGATCGTGCCCGCATGGGCCAAGTCGGGCACGACGAGTGCCTTGACCGTCTCGCCGCGCTTCTCGTCCTTCACGCCGATCACGCACACTTCGTGAATCGCCGGATGCCGGTACATCAGCGCTTCGACCTCGGCCGGCCAAACCTTGTAGCCCGACGCGTTGATCATGCGTTTGAGCCGGTCGGTCATGAAGAAATAGCCGTCCTCGTCGATATGGCCGAGGTCGCCGGTACGCAGAAAACGCTTGCCGTCGAGTTCGACGAACGCCTCCGCGGTCGCCTTCGGATTGCGCCAGTAGCCCTGCATCACTTGCGGCGCGTTGACGACGATCTCGCCGGTCTCGCCTTGCGGCAACTCCTGCAGCGTAGCCGGATCGATCACGCGCGAATCGACGTCGAACACCGGAATGCCGAGACATTGCGGCTTCGGACGATGCGGCGGATTGATATGCGTTCCGGCAATCGTCTCGGACATGCCGTAGCCCTCGACATAGTCGAGCCCGGTCAGCATCTTCAGCTTCTTCGCAATCGCGTCGGGCATTGCCGCGCCGCCGCCGCGCGTGCCGGACAGGCTCGAGAGATCGTAGTCGCCGAGCCGCGGATTCGAGAGAAAATCGACCATCATCGTCGAGATCGACTGCCAGGCGCTGATGCGATATTTCTGCATGCAGAGCGCGGCGGCATCGCGGTCCCAGCGCGACAGCACGACGATCGTCGCGCCCGCGAACACCACGCTGTTCATGCCGCCCTGCATGCCGGTCACGTGAAAGAACGGCAGCACCGACAGATGCACGCCATCGGCCGCCGACGAAAACCACACGCAGCCGCCGAGCAGCGTGCTCATCACGCTGCGATGCGTATGCATGCAGCCCTTCGGCCGGCCGGTGGTGCCCGACGTATACGGCATCACGCAGAGGTCGTCGGGGCCGGCCGTGAGCGGACCGGGCGCGATGTTTCTCGCGAGCACATCCGACCACGCGGTGACGCCGTCGCGATCGAACCTCCCGCGCGGCGCGGCAACGAACTCGGGTACCGCGACCGGCGACGGACGCTGCAGATAATCGCCATACGTCGCGACGATCACGTGTTCGAGCCCCTGCCCCGGCTGCTTGCCGATCAGCGGTTCGACGTGCCTGAAGAGACACTGCGGCACGATGATCGTGGCCGCGTCGCTATCCTCGACGTAATGGGCAAGCTCGTCGCCCATGTTCATCGGATTGACCGGCACCACGACCGCGTTCGCGCGCAGAATGCCGTAGTACGCGATGATCCACTGCGGACTGTTCTGCATATAGAGCAGCACGCGATCGCCAGCCTTTACGCGGCACTCGTGCTGCAAAAAGCCCGCGACGCGCTCGGCTTCGTCCTTGAACTGCGCGAACGTGACCGGCGTGCCGTAGTAAATGATGAAGGGCTTGTCGGGAAAACGCGCCGCCGATACTTCGGCGTTGTAGAAAAGATTGGTGTGCGGCAACGTCAGATGCCGCGGCACTTGCGGCGGCCAATGCGGGTAATGGCGTTCGTTCATACACGTCTCCGGTTTTATTCTTTCTGCGAACCCGACTCGCGCGCGGCGTCCACCTGCGCTTCGAAAACCACTTCAGCCGGATAGACGTATTCGTCCATGAACGCGTTCAAACGCTTTTGCAGATCGCGGACCTTGTCCGGGTACTCGAAGTTCATGCAACGTCTCCATGTTGTTGCTCCCGCGAGAAGCTTCGCCCGCGCTGCCTGCCGCTACGCTGCCCCGAATCAGACGATGATCGAGCCGCCATCCACCGCGAGATACTGGCCCGTGACATGGCGCGACGCTTCGCTCGCGAGAAACACGACCGGGCCCTTCAGGTCCTCGTCACCGCCGAGGCGCTGCAACGGCGTGCGCGCGACGATCGAGTCTTCGAGCTGGTCGAGCAACCCGGCCGACATCTTCGACGGGAAAAAGCCCGGACAGATCGCGTTGACGTTGATGTTGTACTTGCCCCATTCCGCCGCGAGCGCGCGCGTGAAGTTGATCGCCGCGGCCTTCGAGGTGTTGTAGGCAATCGTGTTCATGCCCGGCGGCGAGCCCTTCAGGCCCGCGACCGATGCGACGTTGATGATCTTGCCCGCACGCTGCGGAATCATGCTGCGCTTGCCGACTTCGCGCGCGAGAAAGAACGGCGCGTTGACGTTCAGGTTCATGACCTTGTGCCACGCTTCGTCGGGATACGCTTCGGCGGGCGCGCCCCAGGTCGCCCCCGCGTTGTTGATGAGAATGTCGATGCGGCCATGCGCGCTCATCACTTCGTCGACGAGGGCCGGAATGCCTTCGAAGCGCTGCAGGTCGTTGACGATGGCCCTCGCCTCGATGCCGCGGCCTTGCAGATGTTCTCGCGCCTCGGCGAGTTCCTCGGCCTTGCGCGCGGTGATCGCGACACGGCAGCCCATCTCGCCGAGCGCCTCGGCCATTTGCAGACCGAGTCCGCGCGAGCCGCCGGTAATCAATGCCACCTTGCCATCGAGTTGAAACAGGTCTTTCACCGACATCGCGACACTCCTTCAGTTGTTCTGCAATGCAGATTGCTATTCCATAATTTCCCGACCATCATACGTGTCGAAATTCACCGTGTAAATAAAAGCACGATCATTCTTTTTTGTTATAAACTGACTCGCATTGCCGCCGCGTGGTTCCTCGGGACTTACCCGCATACCGCGTTCTTCAAACGATCCAGGCCGCATCGGTCGCGCTGTGCGCTCGCGTGTTTTGCGCCGCGCTTCGTAACCGTTCCGCATAGCGGCTTACCTCAGGATGGGTTTTCAGCAATGCAAGACGCGCAAATCATCAACACGCGGGATCTGGATTTCCAGCTGTTCGAAGTGCTCGAAGCCGGGACGCTGACGCGGCGCGCCCGCCATGCGGACCACAGCCGCGAGACCTTCAATGCCGCGCTCGACACCGCGCATGCGGTAGCCGTCGAAAAATTCGCGCCGCACAACCGGCTTTCCGACGAGCACGAACCGCAGTTCGACGGCCAACGCGTGACGCTGCCCGGCGCAGTAAAAGATGCGCTCGACGCCTTGCGCGGCACCGGCTTTCTCGCCGCAAGCAAAGACTACGAACTGGGCGGCATGCAACTGCCGGCGACGATTTCGTTTGCGTGCCTGTCGCTGTTCAAGAGCGCCAACATCGCGACCTCGTCGTACGCCATGCTGACGAGCGCGAATGCGAACGTGATCGAACGCTTCGGCTCGGCACAGCAAAAGCGCAAGTACCTGCACGCGCTGCTCGAAGGCCGCGCGTTCGGCACGATGGCGCTGACCGAGCCGCAGGCCGGTTCGAGCCTGTCCGATCTCGCCACCACCGCGACGCCGAATGCGGACTGCACCTGGTCGATTCGCGGCAACAAGATTTTCATTTCGGGCGGCGATCACGCGCTGAGCGAGAACATCGTGCATCTCGTGCTGGCGCGTATTGCGGGCGGGCCGCCCGGCGTCAAGGGCATTTCGCTGTTCACAGTGCCGAAGTTTCGCGTCAACGACGACGGCAGCCTCGGCGCGCGCAACGACGTCGCACTCGCGGGCCTGATTCACAAGATGGGCTGGCGCGGCACGACCTCGACCATGCTGTCGTTCGGCGAGCATGGCGAATGCATCGGCGAGCTGGTCGGCGAGCCGCATCACGGGCTCGTGTATATGTTCCATATGATGAACGAGGCGCGCATCGGCGTCGGCCTCGGCGCCGTGATGCTCGGCTATCGCGGCTATCTCGCGTCGCTCGACTATGCGCGCGAGCGGCCGCAAGGACGTCATCCGACCAACAAGAATCCGCTCGATCCGCCATTGCCGCTGATCGAACACGCGGACGTGCGGCGCATGCTGCTTGCGCAAAAGGCCTATGTGGAAGGTGCGTATGCGCTATGCCTGTACGCGGCGCGTCTCGTCGACGAACAGAACACCGGCGAGAGCGACACCGCGCGCGCCGAGGCAGCGTTGCTGCTCGATCTGCTGACGCCGGTCGTGAAGTCGTGGCCCTCGCAATGGTGTCTTGAAGCGAACAGCCTTGCGATCCAGATTCACGGCGGCTACGGCTATACGCGCGAGTATCCGGTCGAGCAGTTCTATCGCGACAATCGCCTGAACATGATTCACGAGGGCACGCACGGCATTCAGGCGATCGACCTACTCGGCCGCAAGGTCACGATGAAACAGGGCGCCGCGCTAAAGCTCTTCGCGCGCGAGTTGCAACGCACGATCGACGCAGCGAGCGAGCATGCGCCGCTACACGCATACGCCGAAGCGCTCAACGACGCGTGGCACGCGCTGAGCGGCACGCTCGATGCTCTGCTGCCCGCGCTCGCGAGCGAAACCGACCGTGCGCTTGCGAACGCCAATGCATTCCTCGAAGCATTCGGCCATATCGTGCTGGCGTGGACGTGGCTCAGGCAGGCGCTCGTCGCGCATGCCGCGTTGCCGAAGGCCAACGACGCGGCGGATCAGGACTTCTATCGCGGCAAGCTGCATGCGTGCCGGTGGTTCTTCCGGTGGGAATTGCCGCGCGTGACGGCAATGCTGGCACCGCTGCGCGATCTCGACGACACGACGTTCAGCATGTCGCCGCGGTGGTTCTAAACGCCCTGCGCTAACACTAAACGCTGAACCCCAAACGCTCGACGCCGCTCTAAACCAAAACCGGAACGCGCCGCCGCTCAATGCGACAGTGCGATTTCGAGCTGCGTTACCACGTCGATCAGACGCGGCCTGACCTGTTCGAGCAGAAATTCTTTCGAGAGCTTGAAGGCCGGGCCGCCGACGTTGATCGCCATGGTCGGCAACTCGCCGCCCGGCTGGAACGCGCGCGCAATGCCGTTGACGTCCTTCTGCCAGTCGCCGAACGAAGTCGTCACGCCGAGCGTGCGGTAATCGTCGAGCGCCTTCTCGATGCCGCGCCGCGTCTTCGGCCATGCGACGTGATCGAGCTCGCGCACCTGCTCCATGAAACTGAGGCGGTCGTGCTCGGGAATCGCCGCGAGCCACGCGCGCCCTATCGCCGAGGTCGCGACCGGAATACGCGAACCGACTTCGAGCGTCAGCGTGAGCGCGACCGAGCCGCGGCAATTTTCGACGTAGATCATCGAGAGCCGGTCGCGCGTGCCGAGCGAAACGGTCGCACCGGACACGTCGGCGAGTTCCTGCATGATGGGCCGCGCGATCTTGCGCACGTCGAGACGCGCGAGCATCGCACTGCCGAGCGCGAGCGATGCCGTGCCGAGCCGGTACTTGCCGCTCTCCTTCAGATGGATCAGATAGCCGAGCAGCGTAAGCGTATGGGTCAGGCGCGAGACCGTCGACTTCGGCAGCCTGCAGCGCTGCGCCAGTTCCTGATTGCTGAGCGACCGGTCGCCGGAGCGGAAACACGCAAGCACTTCGAGCCCGCGCGCGAGTGCCGTGACGAAGTGCCGGTCGTCCTTGTGCGCTTCGTGCGCGGTACGCATCGCAAGCGTGGCCGGTGCCTTCGCCGATGCCGCATCGCCGATGCCGGGGTTATCGGTGGGACGATCGTCCGGGTTGTGGTCGATTTTGCTCAAGAGGAACGAGGCTCCCGCGAAGCGGCTGCATGAGGCATGAACCGTGGGATGGATCGAAGGGCTGATCCGGGATGCGGAATTATAGTCCAGCAAACAGGCCGGGCGGCACCGGGGTCCGGCCTACGGAGATTCGCGCGCGAACCGCGCTCGATAGGCGGCATGCCCTTTTCAGCGGCATCGCTTTTCGGAATTCTCCGATTCATACCGCGACCTTGCTCGTGAAGAATGGCCGCGCGAGGCGACGTTCGGGTTGGCCCGCTTCTCTCGCTGATGGAATCACGGCTCATGCCTCTCGGCGCGCTTCTTCGTTGCCACTTCCCGCCTATCGCGCTCGACCTATGACTCTCCCATTCACGCGTATTGCGCTGCTAATCGGGATCAGCGCCGGGCTTTATCTGAGCCTGTTCGACCCTACTCCGCATGGACGCGAGTGCCGGATATCCGCGCCGCCCGATGGGGCGTATATGCGCCGAGCTTTGTCTGTTGCGATGGGTTCCGGCTCGTAGCGAAAGCCCGCAATATGCTGGCCGGCTCTTCGATGCGAACAGCGGCAAGCTGCTGGCACAGCCCACTTTCAATACGTCAGTTCCCGATCTTTTCTGGTCGACGGGCGTGCGATATTCTCTCGCGCCTTATTCACCGCCCCGCACTCTGCCGCCATCCGTCGAATTTTCGCGGGGCGATGGCAGCGACGGGAATTCAAGCATTTCGCTACCGCCATCGATATGGGACCGGTTGCTCGCCGCGCGTCCGCGTCTGTAGCGATCCAATCCGGCTACCCAGACCGCTCGACGACACCGCACGCCCCCCAGCAGATCAGCACTGCTTCGCATTCGAAGGCAATTTCTTCGTGTTTCGTCGCTTGCGCTCGACCATTTGCCACATCATCAAACTTTACTTTTCCGTGCTCGCCGGGCACATCGGCGAAACCAGGATGCCCGGCGAGAACAAGACGAGCGCATCGAACGTTAAGGCAAGGCTGATATCTATGTCCAAGGTTTCCAGCAGCAACTCCACCCAAGTCTCCACTGTCGTTGATTTGCCAGCGGATGACCGTCCTTCCGCACACTCGACGAAGCAACCCTCCACGCGCACTCCGACCACGAATCAGGGTTCCCGATTCGAGGGTCTGCAAAAACGAGCATCCGTCAAAGGCGCAGCGACCCATGAAAGCACAGCGACCGGTGTCGCCGGCAGCACATCGCCGGCCCGCGCGAGGTGGCAGAAGGGCTTTCAGGTAATACAGGCACGCAGGCAACGAACACAAGAGTTGTTGGAGATCCTTCGCGAAGGCGTCCCTGGCCTGCTTGAGCAGCACCAGGCGGCAAAAGCCGATTACCTCAAGCAGGCCGCGGCGCTGATGTCGAAAGGCGAGTATCCATTGCCGACGGCTTTCTCCGGGACCGTGACCCGCGATGCGGCGGGTCAGATGCGCTGTACCGACAAAGCCGTCGAAGCGATTTTGCGCTTCGTGCAGGCCAAGCACTCCGCACAATTCGATGAGCTGCGATTGCCTGCGGCCGGTTGCCGGCTGGGCCTTCCGCTGGACGCCGCCATTTTTGCCAGGACAGCCGCATTCGAGCACGGTTGCAAGGTGCACGGGCTGACGATGGAAGACGGCGAACAAGTCGACGCCGATATCAATCTGACGGCTTATGCGACCCGCCAGGCCATCAGGAAAGGCGTGCAGGGCTTCGGCGCCGACGCGCGCCTGAATCCGGCCACCTCAGAAGCGTCGGACGAGGCGGCCCGCTCCGGCGAGGCCATCGCGGCGTCGCACGACGGTGGAGAATCCCCGGGAGATCTGCCGCTTGCTACCCTGGACGGGAATCGGGCGTCGGCTGACACCGCACCGGCAGAGGGCCCCCATCCATTCAAGTTCCTGCAGGACATCCGTTACGAGGTCGAATCCGATCACGCGCCCTTGAAGAAACTGGTCGAACACTGCCTGAACGAAGCGGACCCGGCGACGCTCGAATTGCGTGGGCGCCTCGGGGCTCAATCGATCAACTCGGTCATCAACCAGAAGGCATTCACCAAGGAAATCGGCATCGCCATGTTTGCCAGCCTGGCGATGAGCGGCGGCCTTACCTATGCGCTCGACGCCGTGGCGTGGAAGGCACTGGTGGCCGTTGCGGCCCGCGCGTACGGAGAGACGCATCCGGTCACGCAATTCGTCGACGTGTTGACGAACTCGGTCACGCCGCTGGTCACGGAGACGGTCGACTCGCTCATCGTCAAACGACTGCTCGGCACGTTTCAGGGCGAACCGCTCCTGCCGGAGTCCGTCGAGAAATTGCTCGACGACCTCAAGGATTCGGCGGGCGCGGGAAGCATTGCGGCGGTGGGGTCCATTCCGAACAACGCGGCCGCGCTGAACAGTTCGATCGCCATGTTGCCCGTTCAGGCGTTGACGAACCAGGTGGCGGCATCCACTTCCGGTGCCATGGTGCCGCTCGAAATTGCCAACGCACACGATGAGATGGCGGCTGGCGTGACGCAAAAGATGAACGAGGGCTTTTTCCCCGCCCCGGCAGCGAACCATACCGAGGCGGCGAGCACGCCGGAAGCGAAGGCCGCGCTACGGACTCAGATCCGGGCCGAGACGAAGTCCGCGCTGGAAGCGGCGCCCGGCTGGGGGATGGCGGTGAACTCGATGGGCATCGGCTCCGTGCTGAGTTTCGCGGCCGGCTTCCTGCCGGTCGACATTCCGGCCCGTCTGGGACTGGTCAGCGATTCCGTGCAGAAAATCGCCTCGATCATGCTCAATACGCCGACGGAGATCCTGAGTCTCGGTACCAACATCCTGACCGCCAATCATCTGGGAATGGGGAAATGGATGACGACCGACACCGAGAAAAACCGCCAGATGATTAGCCTGATCGTCGACAAGGCAATCCAGCGCATCAGGAGCGATGACCCTGGCCGCAGCATCGAAATTACCGAAGACGAATTGCGGGCGATCGAGCATCCCAGACTGGCGCTTACCCAGCCCGCCGGGAGAAAGATTGTCGACGCGATCAATAACACCACCGACTTTCTGGCCAAGGGATGGGCGAGCATGCTGGGGCAGCCGAAACCGGTCAAGCAGAGCGAAACGGTCAGCCTGGACAGTGTGCGAATGGATGCATGACGTTGCTTTCGCAACGCCCGTTGCCGCCATCCGTCGAATTTTCGCGAGACGATGGCAGCAACGGGAATTCAGGTATTTCGCTGGCGTCGTCGAGATGGCGCCAGCGGCTCGCCGCACAGCCGCCTCTATGGCTTCCCGATCCGTTGCCCAGACCGCTCAGCGCCGCACGAGCCCCACCACATAGCGGCACGTCTCGTCGCCGGCATTGAAGAACTCGCACTCCACCGGCGCGCCCAGTTGCAGGCAATCGCCCGCTTCGAGCCGGTATGTCTGCGAACCCTCGCGAAACGTCAGCACGCCTTGCGTCACCCAGATCTGCTGATGCTGGAACACGAACGCATCCGATGGATAAGGCACGCGCACGCCTGCCGGCAATTCGATCTCGAGCAATTCGAGCACGCCGCCGGTGGGCGGCGAAACGCGCCGCCGCGTATAGCCGGTTTCGGGGTCTTGCCAGAGCGCCTGATCGGCATGGCGCACGAGCCGCTCGCCGGTCTGCTCGGCGAGTGCGAGCAAGGTCGACAGGGTCAAACCAAACGCGCCCGACAATCGTCCGAGCACGGTCGCCGTGGGGCTCGCCTCGCCGCGCTCGATCTTGCTGATCATCGCCTTCGACACGCCCGAGCGCTCCGCCAGTTCGCTGAGCGACCAGTTGCGCGCCTCGCGCTCGGTCTTTACGCGCGCGGAAATCGCCTGAGTCAGATCGATGGCGGAAGATTCGGACATGGCAGGGTCGTCGCGGCAAAGTGAGTTCCGCAAAATTATATCGATGCGTAGGCGCGACCGGCAGGCGCTGACAGCCATCCTCCCTGAGCGCACCACGAGAAGCCGGCCAGCGGGCGGCCCGCTGACTCGACCGGGCAGGCACGGCGTCGGGCGAGCCACACTCTCGGCACGACACCACGCCCCTCTCAATGCGATATCGACATCGCGCGGCAAGCCTGCAACATCGCCGCGCGGAATGTCTTGCATAGTATTTTTTCGTCCACTATATTCAACGAACGGATACCGTTAAACACGATTCGAAGCCCTGCGCCGATCCGGCACAGCCCCGCGGAACCATCGACGCGTCGAACCCCGCTCGAACCGTTGCCCGCCTTCGTCCACCTCTGCCAGCCGGAACACGCCATGCTGAAGGAAATCGTTCTCAACGCGTTTGACATGAACTGCGTAGGCCACATCCAGCAAGGGCTGTGGACCCATCCGCGCGATCAGTCCGCGCGCTATACGGACCTGCAATACTGGACCGACTACGCGCGCAAGCTCGAAGCGGGCCTGTTCGACGGCATCTTTTTCGCGGACGTGGCGGGCGTCTACGACGTCTACGGCGGCAATCCCGACGCGGCGATCCGCGGCGCGGTGCAGGTGCCCGTCAACGATCCGACGCTGCTGATTCCGGCCATGGCCGCCGTCACGCGGCATCTGTCGTTCGGCGTCACGTCGAATCTGTCGGTCGAGCAGCCCTATCTGTTCGCGCGCCGCATGTCGACGCTCGATCATCTGACGCGCGGCCGGGTCGGCTGGAACATCGTGACCGGCTATCTCGACAGCGCCTCGCGCGCGATCGGCCTGACCGGCCAGATGGCGCACGACGACCGCTACGATCTCGCCGACGAATACATGGAGCTCGTCTACAAGCTCTGGGAGTGCAGCTGGGAAGACGACGCCGTGCTGCGCGACAAGGCGCGCGGCGTCTATGCGAACGCCTCGAAGGTCCACGTGATCCATCACCACGGCAAGCAGTATCGCGTCGATGCGATGCATCTCGCCGAGCCGTCGCCGCAACGCACGCCGGTGCTGTATCAGGCGGGCTCGTCGGCGCGCGGCAAGCAGTTCGCGGCGGCGCACGCGGAATGCGTGTTCGTCAACGGCCAGGCGAAGCCGGCGGTCAAGGCGATCGTCGACGACATTCGCGCGCACGCGGTCGCGGGCGGCCGCCGCGCCGACGACATCAAGGTGCTGCTCGGTCAGACCGTGATCGCGGGCCGCACCGATCGCGAGGCCGAGGAGAAGTACGCGGAGTACCGGCGCTACGTGAGTTCCGAGGCCGCGCTCGTGCATGCGGCCGCATCGCTCGGCATCGACTTCGCGCGCTACGACCTCGACGAGCCGATCGAAACGGGCAAGAGCCAGGCGATCGTCTCGAACGTCGAGGCGATGACGCGCGCGGCCGGCCCGCAATGGACCAAGCGCAAACTGCTCAAACAGATGGTGCTCGGCAGCCGCCAGCCGCCGCTCGTCGGCTCGGCGGAGAAGATCGCCAGCGAGCTGATTGCATGGACCGAGGAAACCGGCGTGGACGGTTTCAACCTGTCGCGCACCGTCGTGCCCGAATGCTTCGACGATTTCATCGACCTGGTCGTGCCGCTGTTGCAGGAGCGCGGCGCCTACAAGCGCGCGTATCGCGACGGCACGTTGCGCGACAAGCTGTTCGGGCATGCGCGTCTGCCGGAGCGCCATACGGCAGCGCGGTTTCGTTCGCCGGCATGCGCGGCGGCGCCGGCATGACGATGCGCGAGGCTGACACCGGGATGCGGGCGGGTCCGCGAAGTTTGTGGTTTGTGGCGACGGAGTTGGCATCGGTGCCAGTGTCGCGCAAGCCGAACGCATGAGGCGCGCGACTCGCAGCACGCCTACCGTCGGCATGAACCGCACCACCCGCACCGCCAGCGGCACATCCCGTGCAGCTACAGAATTTTCAGAAGAGGCACCCATGCTTGACAAGAGCACGTTCCGCGACGCCATGGCCGGTCTTGGCGCGGCCGTCAACATCATCACGAGCGACGGCGCGGCCGGCCTCGCGGGCTGCACCGCCTCGGCCGTCTGCGGCGTGACCGACGAGCCGCCTACCCTGCTCGTCTGCATCAACCGCGGCAGCCGCAACAATGCGGCGTTCCGCGAGAACGGCAGGCTCTGCGTGAACGTGCTGAGCGCGGAACACCAGGCGCTCGCGGCGCACTTCGCGACAAGCGCGCTCGCCATCGGGGAACGCTTCGCCGCCGCGCAATGGGAACACCTCGCGACCGGCGCGCCGGTGTTGCGGGACGCGCTCGCGTCGCTCGACTGCGAGATCGAATCGATCACCGAAGTCGGCACGCACACGGTGTTCTTCTGCGCGGTGAAGGCCGCGCACACACGGGCCGACGGCGATGCGCTGATCTACTACGGCCGCCGTTATCATCGCGTGGGCGAGCGGTCGGTGCATGCATCGCATGCGGTGGCCGCGAGTGCTTGTGCCGCGAGACCGGCACGCTGATTTATTTTTCGCAGGGCGAAGCAAGCCCATTGTGACTGGATGCTCGCGGTTGCGATCGACATGCCAAGCCATTCGTTCGTTGCGGGTTCGTTGCGGGTTCATTGCAGAGCCGGCACGCAGGATATTCCGGACGACTTGATTTCTGGCCGGATAAGCACAGCGACTCCTGCCGGTGTTGCATCAAGCACCCAACATCCAGCATTAATGCATCAAGCCCGCACCACGCCGCTCACCGGCCGCGCCGCAACCGTGCGCCCGAACAGCGCGGCCGCGGTGCACTGCGCATCGAGCCCAAGACTCTCGCTCGCCGCGCCGGCAATCAACGCATCGAGCGATGCGGTCGGCTTCAGATCGCGCGCCTCGTACAACTGATGCGGCGCGAGCCCCGGCCAGTCCGCGATCACGCGGCCGCCTTCCACCGAACCGCCCAGCAGCATCGCGACCGAGCCCGTGCCGTGATCGGTGCCGCCGGTGCCGTTCGCGGCGGCGGTCCGGCCGAATTCGGTCGCGACCAGCACCGTGGTCTTGCTCCATGACGGCCCCATGCCATCGCGCAGCGCGGCAAGCATCGTATCGAGCGCTTTCAGCTGATTCGCGAGGCGCGCGTTCTGCGCGCTATGCGTGTCCCAGCCGCCGGTTTCGATCATCGCGATGCGCGGACCGTCGTCGCGCGACAGAAAACTCGCCGCGAGCTTGCCGAGGCTCGCGGGGTCCTGACGCGCGCCCGCGTCGCCGGCAAGACCGCGCGCGGCCATCGCCGATGCCCAGAGTGGGCGCAACTGCGCATCCTGCTCGTAAAGCTGCGAGACGCGCATGAGCAGATCGTCGGGAGCCTGCGGCAGCGCCGACGGCGCATAGGACGTGACCGCCGCCGCGCCGCGCAATGCCATCGGCACGGTCGGCGCGAACGCGATCGCGGTTTCGCGCGTCGCCGGCAATTGCGCGGCGAGCCGGTTGAGCCAGCCGTCCTTCACCTGATACGGCGACGTGCCGCCGGTTTCGAGCACGTTCTGTCCGTCGAAATGCGAGCGGTCGCGATACGGCGAGGCCACCGCGTGCACGAACAGCGCCTCGCGGTCCGCGTACATTTTCGCCACCTGCGCGAGCGCCGGATGCAGCGCGAAGGTGCCGTCCAGACGCGGCGCATTCGACGTGTCGATCGCGAGCGCGCCGCGCAACGTCGCGTAGGCAGGCTCGGCGTACGGCACGACGATGTTCAGGCCGTCGGCCGCGCCGCGCTGGATCACGAACACGAAACGGCGCTCGGTCGCGACGTGCGCGAAGGCCATATGCGGCGAGACGAGCATCGCGCCGGCACCGGCGGCGGCGACACCGAGGAACTGGCGGCGTGACAGCATGGCATTCATCTCCGTTGGAAATCGGGCGACACGAGCAACAGCGCGATCGCCGTCGATGCGCTTTCCGCGCGCGATACGGCCGTAGCCGTCGGCTCGCTGAGCGAGCCGGCCAGCAGCGTCTGTCCGAGCGCGCGCGCATCGAGCCGGTCGCCCACGCGCGCCGCGAAACGTTGCGCGACTTCGACGCGGCGCACGAGCGCATCGGGCGCGGCCCAGCTTGCGGCGATATCGTCGTAGCCCGCGGGTGAACTGGGGCGCCACACGGGTTGGCCGAGCTGGGTGAAAATCGGCGCGCTCTGCTGATCGCCGAGGTTCTGCCAGCCGAGTCCGCGCATCGACGAAATGGCCCACTCCCACGGCGTCTTGAACTTCACCGCCTGCGGCGCCCAGGCCTCGGGCGTCTCGATCAGCGCGTGATAAACGCTCGGCAGATCGCCGCCGCTGCGCTCGAACGCGTCGGCAAGACGCTCGCTGACGCCGGACGGCGGATTGTCGGCGACGAAATGGCGGGCGAGCTTCATGCCGATATGCTTTGCGGTGGCCGGCGAATTCGCGAGGTCGTGCAGGATCGCGAGTGCCTGCTGCTCGCCTGGCTCGTCGTAGCGGCGGCCCATGATCGTGCGCGTGCCGGGCTCGTGCAGCGCCGGACGAAACACGAAGCTGCCGGGTTCGGCGATCTGCGCGAGCACGCGGCGGCCCGCATCGATATTGCCCGCGATATTCGCGCCCGCTTTGGGCGGATTGCCGGCGAGGCTCCAGCCGGTCAGCGCGCGGGCGAACTCGGTCACGTCGTCCTGGCTGTAGCCGCTGCGCACGCCGAGCGTATGCAGTTCCATGACCTCGCGCGCGAGATTCTCGTTGAGTCCGCGCCGGTTTTCCGGGTTGCGTTGCGCGGCGCGCAGCGCGGCCGTGCTGTCCGGTCCGACCGAGCGGGTCTGATCGAGAAACAGTTGCATCGCCGGATGACGCTCGACGGCTACCAGCATGTCCTCGAAACGGCCGAGCACATGCGGGCGGATCGCTTCCGCCTCGAACGAACCGGCCAGCACGGCGACACCGGGCTTCTCCGTCGATACCGCAAAATGGTTCGCCCAGAAATGCACGAGCCGTTCGACGAAGGGCGTCGGCGTGGTCAATGCGCTCGCCACGCGCGCATTCACGGATGAGCGGTACAGGTCGAGTATTTCGACGCGCAGTGCCTTGCGTTCGGCTTCTTTCGCGGTCTGGGCACGGGTGGTTTGGGCTGCGCTCTGGCTGGCGGCTGGGGCCATGGCCTGATTCGTGGCCTGGTTCGTTGGCGCGCGATAGCCTGCGTTGCTGCCGCCGGCATTGGCCGCACGCCTGTTCGCGTTATCGATTGCCTCAGTGGCCGCGCGGTTGTCCGCGAAATCGCCGGCATGACCGACGACAGGAGACCCCTCGCCCGCGTCGCGCCTGGCCGGCTGATTGATCCGCATGCGCAGTTGCACGAGTTCCGCCGACAGCGCCAACGAATCGGGCTGGCTCGCCCACGCAGTAGGTCTCGGCTGATACTGCTCGAACTGGGCGAGCAGCCAGCCTTTCGGATCGGCGGGCGGCGTGTCGTCGGCACGCGCGCCGAGACCGAAGCGGTTCAGCGCGAGCGCCGCGGCATTGAGGTTCGGTGAGTTGGCCATGCGATCCTCATCGGTATTGGATGGCTTTGCATGTCCGTTAAACGCTCGAAGCGCCGCAATCCGTCGCGGCCATCCGCGTTTTTAGTCGTCCGATGCAGCGTCGGCAGGCGCGGGATTGGCCGGCACACTCGCCGGCGAGTTCGCCTGATGCTGCGCATTCGCCTGCTGTTTCGCGTTCGGCGCAGGCTGCGCTCCGCGCCACTCGCCACGCCACCTGAGGCTGTCGGCGAACTCGATCCGCTCCGTGGGCGACAGCGTCTCCGCGAAATCCGCGACGCTCGCTTCCACCATCGCGCGCAGTTTGCTGTCGGCCGCGCGCGTACGCGCGAGCGCGGCATCGAGCGCCGCGCGATCGAACTGCGGCTCGGCCAGCAGACGCAGCACCTCGCGACGCCCCTCGCGGCCCTCGCGCGCATAAGGCCGCCCTTCGCGGCGCGCGTTTTGCAGTCCTTCGATAAAGGCCCGCTGCTGCGCTGCCGACAGCGGCTCGGCGGCAAAACGCAGCGCCGCGCGCTGCTGCGCGGCCGCCGGCCGCTTGACGCCGTGCGTCGCGAACCATTGATACGCGCCGCCCGCAATTGCGCCGAGCAGAAACACGTTGAGTACGAACGAGCCCAGCAGGGCAAACTTCCACGACCGCCCGTTCATTCGCCGCTCCAATCGGCGGACGTGCCGCCGAAGCTCGAAGTCAGATAAGAGGATTCGTGCACGGCCGGCGCGTTTTCGGTCAGCACGAAGAACGACATTGCCAATGCGCCGGCCACGCCGCCGAGCAGCCCGACTCCGGCGACCGCCGCGCCGGACCACCACCAGCGCCCGCGCGCGAACAGCCAGCGCACGGGCGCGCGCTCGACGATGCGCCGCTGTAGCTCAAGGCTCGGCGGCTCGACCTTGTCGGCGGCAAGCCACGCGTCGATGCCGGCCGCCTGCGCGAGCGCGGCATCGGCCTCAACGCGATGCGAGCGCGCCCATGCCTGCGCCGC